>NZ_JBFUBE010000005.1:0-269714 GCF_056405915.1 Flavobacterium sp. P1_E4 | reverse complement strand
GTATTGTTACTGGTAACGGTCATAGTCAAGGTCACGGTTTTTCCCTCGTCACCTGCTGTAGCAGTATAGGTTGGGGTCAATGTTGTGGCATTGCTCAATGAACCAGTTCCGTTATGTGTCCAAAGGATTGTTCCATTTGAAGCAGTGGCTCCGCTTACCGTAGCCGTTGCATTGGAACAGATGGTTTGACTTCCGCCAGCTGCAGAAGCTTGAGGTAATGGATCTACTGTGATGGTCGTAGCAGTAGAATTTGCGGCAGCGCAGGCAGCACTTTGAATTACGGCACGATATTGTGTAGTAGCAGTTAGATTAGTGACGGTATACGTATTTGTTGTATTTGCGATAGGCGTCCAAGTGGTTCCATTCAAAGAGGATTCCCATCTTATAATAGTTCCTGTATGTGCTCCTAATGTCAATAAGGTACTGTTGGTTCCGGTACAAACTGTCGATCCACCAGTAACTGCACCAGCAACGGTTGCTGAATCTACTGTTACTATAGTTGTGGTGGTTTTTGGATTGGAACACCCAGGTGTTATAAATGTATAGGTAACAGTATAAGTACCAGGAATGCTTGTAGCAAGATTTATTTCCCCAGTAGATGTACTTACAAATTTTAAGTCGGTAGATGATGAAGAATAAGTTCCCCCTAATACACCTGTTTGAGTTACAACTGCTGTTCCAACAGGACAGAAAGGGCCACCATAACTAATAGATGCTTGGCCAAGATCAATTCCCACCTGAATAGGTTCAATAAAATCATCGAGGGAGGCATTTGCAACAGCAGAAGATTTTGTTGAAACAAATAGAGTTTTTACTTTTAGTCCATCACAAAGATTAGTGGATGATAAAAAAGAAGTTACATTAAATGCGGCTTCAACAAATTGATTTGTTGTATATGACAGCGAACCAAAAGCGCTAAAAGGAACACTTTCATTTCCTCCGTTTGTAAATCCATAATAAGTACCAACTGGTGGAAACTTTTCTACATATGTATAGTTTGGATTTGCTATTGTTCCTTGATTAGTCCATACATAGAACTTAATGTCTGCAACTGCTCCACCATTAACATATCCAATGTATATAGCAACATCATTTAAAGTCCTTCCACCATGTGGTCCAGCAGAATTAAATGTACCATTTGTATTTCTGGTTAAAGTGTTTTGAAGAAATTCAAAGTAGAGATTACTTGTGCCATTGGTATCCTTTCTGTCTCCAGCCACAAATAACCATTGTTTATCGTCAGTAGGATCATTAACATTAACAGGGTCATTGCCAAGATGATACAATACATTATTGATATCCCCTTTACCACCAGCATTACTAGTACTCCATGTCCAAGTATTTGGGTTGTCGTTAAACTTACTACCTGTACTAAATATAAAATCCTGACTACCGCCGGCATAACCATCTATAATTCGTCTTGTTGTAAGAGAATTGACTGGTGTTCCATCATTATTCAGCACATAACCACCACCAGATCCTTGAACCCAGTCGCCAGTAGCTGCACCTGCAGTAAGGCTTCCGTTAATATTAAATCCTCCAGTTGGTTGACTCACAGAAATAGTCTGTTGTGCTATTATCGTAGAAAAACTAAATAGACTTATAAAAATAATGGTAAATAATTTTGTCGAATGAGTAAAAATTGTTTTCATTTTTAATTATTTTAAGGTTAATAACCTAGATATTATAGGGAGAAATTATTAGCAATAATTTTATATTTCGGATGCTATTAAAGCACACAATGTGTGGTCAATACTTTAAAGTATTGACAATTGATGAATTTAAAGGTAGTAAGTACTTAGAATTTAAAAGTTTGCAATTTGTAATGCATAATAATACTTTTCTTCTGGAGGTGCACTTTTGATATTTTTGGTCTTATCTGTTTTATAGGTAATTATATTAAAAACAGTTTGAGCAAAAGTCATAGTAGAATTTAATACTAATGACAGTAAGTGTGAAATTTTGAAAGGGATTAACCATACTTTTTTGTCAAAAAAAGAAGTTAAAAACAGGATTGTTTTTTGAAAGATATTCGAAAAAAAATCGTTTAATAGGTTTAGAGTAGTTTTAGGCTTCATATTTTAAATTTTTTATGTAAATAAATAATTTTTATAAAAGGTCTGTATATTGATTGGTTTCATGTAAAATGTATAAATTTTTAAAAAACAATCTTGTGTTAAATAGGTTATTCGTTAATTCTATTTTGATTTAGATTTGGGAATTAAATCAAATTAAAATTTGTCTTGTCAAATTGAAACTGATATCAGTTAACAATGAATTGAAGTGTAGGTCTTTTTGACAATTTAATTTTGATTGAGATTTGGGAATACAATCAAAAAAAATTCTTTCTTATGTGTTGACACATATTTGCTCAACAGAAAATCCAGTAGGTTTTTATTTCTAATTTTGATTGAGATTTGGGAATACAATCAAAAATATTTTTTCTAACTTGTTAACAAATATTTGGTTAACATATAATTGTAGTAAGTTTTATATTTCAATTTTGATTGAGATTTGGGAAACAACCAAAAAATTAAATTTCAGCATTAAAGCTTGCAGTAGGTTATAAAATAATTTTTAAAACGTTTTTTATTTGGGGTTAAAAAACTAATAAATTATTTATATACCAAATTTATAAAGAATGTTCATAATACAATATGATTGTCTTTGAAAAACCTAAATACTCGTTGAAAAGTTAAAAACATAAGTAAAATACCTTAGATAACAATATTTTTTTTGAATAATTTTTACTTTTTTATAACAAATAGATTCTTAAAAGAGTTAATTATATTTAATTGTTTTTAAAAAAAGGTATTATATGATACGAATAGTTTAAGAATACGACTCTTTTAATATATAAAAATCTTCCGCTATTAAATTCTTTAAATAGGATGACTTAAAAATTAAAATACATGTAAATCAGTGTTTTAATTTTTTATTATAAATGTTTATTAGCTCATTTTTTTGAATCAAAAAAGATTGGTTAGATGCTGATTAATCTTATCTGAAAATCATTTTAGCCATCTTGTTCTTCTGATGACAACTCAAATAACACAAGAACAAAGTTATCTATAACCACTATTTATGATTATAGTCCTAACCATAGAGAAAACATTGAAAATGACTTTTTACATTTTGGATTGTATATAAGAGAGAATCCAATTAATGAAAGAAAATATTATACAAATTTTTTTAGAATGTATGTTTAGGTTGTTTATATGTTTGCAAAGACACTTTCAATATTATAATGCTTACTTTTTTTGATAATAATTTTAAAATAATAGAAACCCAATATGCTATTGTTGGAAGTTTATATTCAAGTATCACACTAAAAAAAATATTATCTTCAAATGAAAATTAAAATAAAGATTCTAAACTTTTTTTTGTAAATTGTAACTCCCTAAAGATTTTATAATTCAATCCTTTAATTGAAATCTAAGCTAAGTTTTGTGGTTAATTTACTGAATTTCATGTGTTTAAATTTGTTGTGAAGTTTTTTCGTTTTATAAAATAAAAAGTTGTGATGTATGAAAAATTTAATATTAGTTCGGCATGCAAAGTCTAGTTGGGAAGCTCCTTTACATGATAAAGATAGACCACTAACTTCACAAGGAATGCAAAGTGCTCATTTAGTTTCTTCTCATGTTATTAAACATTTGCCCAAAACCTTTAGTATTTGGAGTAGTACTGCTGAAAGAGCGGTAGAAACTGCTTTGATTTTTGCTCAAAATATAAATTTCCCTTTAGAAAGCATTCTATATAAGGATGAGCTATATACTTTTGATGAAAGAAAATTGGAAAAAGTTATCAAATCATATAGTAATGGTTATGATAGTATAATTATATTCGGACATAACGAGGCTATTACAAATTTTGTTAATAAATTTGGGGATGTTTACATTGATAATGTTCCTACAGCCGGATTTGTCCATATAGAATTTGATAATGAAAGTTGGGACACTATTGATAAAGGCAAGACAAAAAAAATTCTATTCCCCAGAGATTTAAAATAAATAAAAAGTGTTTGAACATAAATATATTGATAGAGAGAAAAGCTGGTTGGCTTTTAATGCTCGAGTATTACAAGAGGCTGCTGACGATTCAGTGCCATTATTAGATAGGTTAAGGTTTTTAGGAATTTTTTCCAATAATTTAGATGAGTTTTTTAGAGTTCGTTTTGCCGCTATAAGGCGGTTGAGTTTGAGTGGTATTTCTGGTGAAAAATATTTTGGCGGTGTTACTGCACAGCAATTAATTAAAGATATAACAGAGATTGTTATCCAACAACAATCCGAAAGTTTAAGAATTCTCAATAATATAGAAGAAAGATTAGAAACTGAAAATATTTTTATTATTCATGAAAATGACATTAATAAAGAACAAGAAGCCTTTTTAAAAGATTTTTTTATACAAAAGTTAAGTCCAGAACTAGTTACCATTATATTAAATGATTTAGCAGAATTTCCAGTCCTTAAAGATTCATTGGGATATTTGGCGGTAAAACTCGTGATGAAAAAAAATCTAGAAGTTCGTTACGCCATTATTGAGATTCCTAAAATGATTAATCGCTTTGTAGTATTGCCTTCTACAAATGAAAAGCAATATGTAATTCTGATTGATGATGTTATCAGAATGCATTTGAGCAGTATTTTTAATATTTTCAATTATGAGAGTGTTTCGGCTCATATGATAAAAATTACAAGAGATGCTCAATTGGATATCGATAGTGATTTGAGTAAAAGTATGCTTGAAAAAATATCATCGAGTGTAAAGGACAGAAGAATAGGAGAGCCAGTACGTTTTATTTATGATCAAGAAATAGACAAGGATACACTAAAATTCTTTCTGGACAAAATGAGTATTGATTCTACGGATAGTATTATTCCGGGAGGAAGATATCATAATAGGAGGGATTATATGGATTTCCCGAATCTTGGTCGATATGATTTATTGTATACAAAAAATGATCCTTTACCTATACCTGGTTTAAGTCTTGAGGGTAGTATTTTGGAGAAAATTTCCGAAAAGGATTATTTGTTAAATGCACCATATCAATCTTTTGCTTATTTAATAAAATTTTTGCGTGAAGCCGCTTTGGATCCTAAAGTGACTTCGATCAAAATTACTTTATATCGATTAGCCAAAAATTCTCAAATCATTAGTTCTTTGATTAATGCTGCCAAAAATGGAAAAAAAGTAATTGTTCAAATAGAATTACAAGCTAGGTTTGATGAAGCTTCCAATATTTCTTACTCTGAACAAATGCAAACCGAAGGAATCCAGCTTATTTTTGGAATAAAAGGGTTAAAGGTTCATAGCAAAGTCTGCGTGATTGAAAGAATGGAGAAAAATAAAATAAAACGATATGGTTTTATTTCGACAGGAAACTTTAATGAAGCTACTGCAAAAATTTATACTGATGTGACACTTTTTACGTGTCATCCTCAAATATTAAAAGACATATCAAAAATATTTGAATTCTTTGATATCAATTATAAAGTGCAACGTTATAAACACCTTATTGTATCGCCTCAATATACAAGACATCGTTTTGTTAAATTGATTGATAGAGAAATTGCACATGCCATTGCTGGTAGAAAGACTTACATGAAATTGAAAATGAATAGTTTATCTGATTTAGCCATGATTGATAAATTATATGAAGCAAGCAAAGCTGGTGTGAAAATTCAGTTGGAAGTAAGAGGTATTTGTTCATTAATTCCCGGAGTTAAAGGATTAAGCGATAATATTGAAGCTATTAGTATAGTTGATAATTATTTAGAACATTCAAGAGTTTATATTTTTGGGAATGCAGGAATTACTGAAGTTTATATTTCATCGGCCGATTTCATGACAAGAAACATAGACGCAAGAGTCGAAGTAACCTGTCCAATTTATGATCAAGAAATAAAAAATGAATTGATTGAAAATTTTGATATTGGTTGGAAAGGAAATGTAAAAGCAAGATACCATTCCTATAAACTAGATAATAAATATAGGATAAGGAATGATAATCCAATTTTCAGAGCCCAGTTGGAAACCTATAAGTACTATCAAAGAAAAGTGGAATTGATAGGGGAATTAAAAGAAGATTAAAACAACGCAAGAATAGAAATATTCTAAACCATAAATCGCATCCTAGAGAATATGATTAAAATTAAAAAATATGCTGCTATTGATATTGGGTCGAATGCCATGCGTTTATTAATCACCAATATTGTAGAAGAAGAAGGAAAAGAAACACAATTCAATAAGAGTTCATTAGTGCGCGTGCCTATTCGTTTAGGGCAAGACGCTTTTACTGTTGGGGAAATTTCTCCTGAAAATACGGAACGAATGATTGATGCCATGAAAGCATTCAATTTGTTAATGAAAGTGCACAAAGTAGAACGATATATGGCATTTGCAACATCGGCAATGCGAGAAGCTTATAATGCAAAAGAAGTGGTGGCTTTAATAAAAAAGAAAGCTGATATTAAAATAGAAATTATTGACGGTAAAAAGGAAGCAGCCATAATAGCTTCTACTGATTTACATCATTTATTAAAAACTGACGAAACATATCTATTTGTAGATGTTGGTGGTGGAAGCACTGAATTTACATTGTTTTCTAACGGAAAAATGGTGAATTCGAGATCTTTCAAAGCAGGAACGGTTCGATTGCTAAATGAAATGGTTTGTGATGTAGTTTGGGATGAAATTGAAAAATGGATTAAAAACAATACTGCCGACTATGAAGAGGTTACCTTAATAGGATCTGGTGGGAATATTAATAAATTGTTCAAAATGTCGGGTAAAATTCAAGAAAAACCTTTATCATACATTTATATGAACTCCCAATATGCTTATTTAAGTTCACTTTCTTATGAACAAAGAATTTCTCAATTAGGATTAAATCCTGATCGAGCTGACGTAATTGTTCCAGCAACACGAATTTATCTAAATGCTATGAAATGGAGTGGAGCTAGACAGATTTATGTTCCTAAAATTGGACTTTCAGATGGTATCGTAAAAGCAATGTATTATGGTAAAATTTAATTTTAAAAATAAAATTGAGTAGAATTAATCAAACATGGTAAAAACTTTTCAGTATTTATTTCAATTAGCTTCAGATGAATGCCAGCTTTTAGATAGTTTAATCACGTCCAGAAAACTTAAAAAAGGAGATCATCTGATTTCTGAAAATCAAGTCTGCAATGAAATTGTATTCGTGAAATTTGGAATTTTACGCTCTTTTTTTACTAATTCAAAAGGAGATGAAATAACTAATTGCTTTACTTTTGAGAATGAGTTCATGACCGCTTTTTCGAGTTTCATCACACAGAGTCCGACAGATGAAAATATTCATGCTATTTCTGATTGCGAGCTAGAAGTAATTGATAAAATGGCTATCGAAAAACTTTTTAATTCAAGTTTTAGATGGGCTGATATTGGGAGAAAGATTGCCGAAAGTGAAGTGGTCAATCTACATAATCGCATTGCATCTTTGCAAAAAAAATCTTCAATAGAACGATACGAAACTTTGTTCGAGAATCATCAAAAATACATTCAATGCATTCCACTGATTTATTTAGCTTCGTATTTGGGAGTCTCTACAAGACATTTAAGCCGTATAAGGCAAGCTATTGTATTTTAGGACATTTGTCCTGTTTTAAAAAACAAGTATAGGATATTTTTGTTAAAAATAATTTGAAACAATAAATATCTGTCTTATGAAAAATATCTTAATAATAAATGGGCATCCCAATCCTTCGAGTTATAATTTTGCTTTGGTTGAATCATATAAAAAAGGGGCTTTGGAAGCTAAAGCAAATGTTGAAACTATTGTGATTGCTGACTTAAAGTTTAATCCTAATTTAGCATATGGCTATCAAAAAAGAATAGATTTAGAACCCGATTTGACTGATGCGTGGGAAAAAATTCAAAAAGCAGATCATTTAGTTTGGATTCATCCCGTTTGGTGGGGTGGTTTACCTGCAATTACCAAAGGATTTATAGATAGGTTGTTTTTGCCTGGAATGGCTTTTCAATACCGAGAAAAATCTGTTTGGTGGGATAAATTGTTAAAAGGAAAAACGGCTCGCATCATCACTACATTAGATCAGCCTAGCTGGTATTATTTTTTGTTTTACTCAAAGCCAAGTATTAATCAATTAAAAAAGGCAACATTAGAATTTTGCGGTGTCAAACCAGTTAAAGTCACTTATGTTGGAACCATAAAAACAGCCGATGAAAAACAACGCGAAAAATGGATTCATAAAATTTTTCAATTAGGAAGACAGCTTGAATAATTAAGCAATAATTTAAAAATCTCAAACTTAATCTTAAGTTTGAGATTTTTTATGTTATGATATAAAAGGTTTTATTAATAATGTCTTGAGCCATAACCCAACAAACAAAGCGATTACAAGTAATATTGCAAACAGATAGAAAATCGTGATCTCTGTAGTTAAGCCTAATAATAAAGGCCCGACAAAAGCTGCAGCTGACCAAGCAGTTAATGTGTATCCAAGAACCTGTCCATATTTTTCAGTTCCAAAAATATTTTTCACAAACGAAGGCATAGTTGCAAACCCAGCTCCATATCCTGCAATAATAATAAAGGTTAAAGCTTGAAATGAAGTTTGATCGGTTGAAAAGGTTGGTATTAAAGCAAAACAGGCAGCGTTTATTCCAATAAAAATCATAAAAGTATTCCAACAACCAATTTTATCAGAAATACTAGACCAGAACAAACGTCCCAATCCATTAAACAAACCGATGATAGCCACAAACATTGTAGCTTGCGTAGCACTCATCCCTACAACTTCTTCACCAAGAATTGCTGCTTTAGAAATTATGGCAATTCCTCCGCATACATTTAGGAATAACAATAACCATAATGCAATAAAACGTTTGTCCGTTATAATTTGTTTTGGAGTTAAGTCAATATGAACTTGTTGCACAGCATTAGTATTTATTGGATTGGACAAATACAAAGCACTCAATAGCATACAAATTCCATAGCAAATCCCAAGAGTAGAAAATGCCCCAGACAGTCCTAAAGAAGTATATAAAGGTCCAATTAAAAAGGAAGCTAATAAAGATCCTAATGCAAATGACATTATAATTATTCCAGAAGCCAACCCTGGTCGATCGGGAAACCATTTTACAACAGTATAAACAGGTACAATATATCCAAATCCTAATCCGATTCCTTGCAAAACTCCAAATGTTAAGTAAAACAAATAGATGGAACTCATTTTGACAGCCAATGCACTACCTAATAAACCTATGATTAAAAATATTGCGGCAATAAATCCAGCTTTTGTTGGGCCAATTTTTTGAGCAAATTTACCCATAAAAGCAGCTGTTAATCCTAAAAAGCAAATAGCTAAACTAAATCCTGTTTTGGTATCATGAGCATCCCAGTTTAATTCCTTTGATAAAGGTTCGATCCATTTGCTGTAAGCGTAAATAGACCCGATTGACAGTTGCATAATCATTCCTGCCAATACGATCAAATATTTATTTTTTGACATGATTGTATTGTTATAAAGACCTTATTTAATTTTTACATTTTTGAAGTAGAGCTTGAATATATCGGCAGCTTTGTTTACTTCTTCTGCAGTGGGCGGAAGTGTATCAGTTAATTGATATTCTAATCCTAAAATTTCCCACTTGTGCTTTCCTAATTGATGAAAAGGAATAATTTCGACTCTTTCCACTGTTTTATACGAAGTAAAATGCTGTCCCCATTCATGCAGATATTCTTCTTGATCACTCCAGCCAGGAACCAATACATAGCGCAGCCACATAGGTTTCCCAGTACTTTCTCTATATTCAGCTACTCGCAATGTTGTTTTGTTTTTTAGTCCTGTTAGTTTTTTATGCCATTCTTTGTTGATGTGTTTGACATCCAAAAGCAATAAATCTGTTCTTTCTAAAAGTTGTTCTGTTTTGGAATCTAAAACTCTTCCATTGGAATCTAAACAGGTATGGATGCCATTTTCATGCAAGCGATCAAAAAAGTGAATTAATTTTTCACGTTGCAATAAAGGTTCGCCTCCTGAGACTGTTATACCTCCTTTTTTTCCAAAATAGGATTTTTGGTGTAATGCTTTTTCGATTAATTCTTCGATAGGAATAAAAGAACCACCATGAATATCTAAAGTATCTGGATTTTGGCAATACAAACATCTAAATTGACATCCTTGTGCAAAAACTACCATTCTAATTCCGGGCCCATCATGAGTTCCTAATGTTTCTATGGAATGGATTCGCAATAAGTCGGGGTTATTTGAGTCGATTGAATCATCAATATATTCTTGTTGAGGAAAGTACATTCGAATAAGAAGATTTAATAAAAACCTGTCTAAATCAAACTCAATTTAGTTTCTTTAGACAGGTTAGTGTGGTTTAATTCAAAATTTATAGTTCAGTGTTAATCTACATTGTTTCGTGAAAAGTTCTTGTAATAACTTCCAATTGATGTGCTTTGGACAATCGAACGAAATTCACTGCATAACCAGAAACTCTAATGGTTAATTGAGGATAATTCTCTGGATGATTGTAAGCATCCATTAAGGTTTCTTTATCCAAAACATTCACATTCAGGTGGTGTGCATTTTTTCCAAAATAACTGTCTAAGATGGTTTCCAAATTTGAAATTTGCTCTTCTTTGTCAGATCCTAAAGATTTTGGGACCATTGTGAATGTGTATGATATACCATCTTGAGCATCTTCATAATTCAATTTACTTACTGAATTTAGGGAAGCAACAGCACCATTTACATCTCTACCGTGCATTGGATTAGCTCCTGGAGCAAAAGCTTCACCGGCTTTACGACCATCTGGTGTCGAACCCGTATTTGAACCATACATTACATTTGACGTAATAGTCAATAAAGATAGGGTAGGTGTGGCATCTTTATAGGCTCTGTGTTTTCTTAATTCTTGAATAAAGATAGTTGTGATTTCTTGTGCAATACTGTCAACTCTGTCATCATCATTACCGAATTGTGGAAAATCACCCTCTATGTTGAAATCTACGGTTAAACCGATATCGTTTCTTATTGGAGTTACTTTGGCATATTTAATTGCTGAAAGGGAATCTGCAATGATAGATATTCCGGCTGCACCATAAGCGATATCAATATTAGGATCACTATCAATCAAAGACATTTGTGCTCTTTCATAATAGTATTTGTCATGCATATAATGAATGATGTACATGGACTTGGCATATACTCTTGCCACTTCGGCTAAAGTTATTTTGAACATATTCATAACAGAATCATAGTCTAAAACACCATCTTCCATTTGAGGAATATTTCTAATAACTACTGATCCTTTATCTTCTTCTCTACCGCCATTCAAAGCCATAAGTAAAGCTTTTGGCAAATTGGCACGAGCTCCAAAGTGTTGAATTGTTTTTCCGATTTTTTGGTAAGAAACACAACAAGCAATTCCGTAATCATCTGAACCTCTATTGGTACGCATCAAATCATCATTTTCATATTGAAGAGACGATGTGTCAATTGATACTTGTGCACAAAAATCTTTAAAACCTATTGGTAAATTTTGAGACCATAAAATAGTCAAATTTGGTTCTGGAGAAGCTCCTAAGTTATAAAGCGTTTGTAAAAATCTAAAAGAGGTTTTCGTTACTTTAGTTCTACCATCATTAAGTTGTCCACCAATGGCTTCTGTAACCCAAGTTGGATCTCCACCAAAGATTTCATCATAGGCACCAGGGCGCAAGTGACGTACCAAACGAAGTTTCATCACAAACTGATCAATAAATTCTTGGGCTTCTTCTTCGGTAATTAGACCAGATTTTAAATCATTTTCTATATATATATCTAAAAATGAAGATACGTTTCCAAGTGACATTGCTGCTCCATCTTGTTCTTTTACAGCACTTAAATAAGCTAAGTAAGTAAATTGTACAGCTTCTTGTGCATTAGTCGCAGGGATAGAAATATCAATACCATATGAACTGGCCATAATTTTCATATCCTGTAAAGCTTTGATCTGCTCTGAGATTTCTTCTCTAAGACGCACTTTGTGATCGCTCATTTCACCTGCAACTGCTGCAAAATCTTCTTTTTTTGCTTCGATCAATCGATCTATTCCATAAAGTGCAATTCTTCTAAAATCACCAATGATTCTTCCTCTAGCATAATTATCCGGTAAACCAGTTAATAAGTGTTTAGAACGATAAGCTCTAATTTCGCTATCATAAGCACTAAAAACGGCTTGATTGTGATCTTTTGCGTAATTGAAAATTTTGACCACTTCATCAGAAACTTTCAATCCTCTTTCTGCTACAGCAGATTCGACCAATTTTATACCACCAAAAGGCTTCATAGCTCTTTTTAAAAGCATATCGGTTTGTAAACCTACAATAGTTTCATTCTCTTTATCAATGTATCCTGGTCCAAATGAGGTAATATTTGAGATAACATTGGTATCAATTGCTAAGCAGCCATTGTTTTTTCTTTCCTGTAGTAAATTTTCTTTGCAAACATTCCAAAGCTTTTTAGTTCTCTCTGATGGCCCCACTAAAAATTTTGAGTCTCCTTCATAAGGAGTAATATTTTGCAATACAAAATCATAAACATCAATTGCATTATTCCAATTTCCTGTTTTAAAGTATAGTGTTTCTGTTGTACTTTTCATTTTGATAAAAATTATTAGTTTACATTATATGTTTGTAATAAACTGTTTTATACTAGTAAATTTAATGATTTTTGAGTTTGAATAGACGTACAGATTGATTTTTAAGTAATAATTAAAGTATTCAATTTTAGGTAGTTGTTTGTTTAGATATTGGTTTGTTTTGATGATTATTTGTAAAAGCTATTACGTTATCGATAAAATTTATTATTAGTTGGTTTTAATAGCTAAACTGGATTAAAACTTCAATTTTGAGACATTTTATTCTCAAAATAGTTTGTCACTAGTAAAATCTATTATCAGTAAGTAGAAAAATGTTCGTTGTTAAATAATTTGAACTTAATTATCAAGTAATCGTCTGTGGTAATTTATTTGTCCCAAGTGATAGGCTAGGTGTGTTGTGAGATGAATTAATAAAAATTCTGTTGATGTTTTAGAATCAAAAACTAACAGTGGAAATTCCTCTTTTAGATTTTTATCAGTTAATTGATCAAGTGAATCGTTTACTACAATAATTGTTGCATCTATTTTTGCGATTAATTCTGCTTGCTGAATGTCTTTTTGCGAAAACTCAAGTTCTCTGTTCCTGATATAGTTTGTTTTTCCGATTTGAGCTCCAATGTAGGTATTCAAATTTCCAATTAAGTGCAGGCAAAGATTCCCAGCCGAATTGGCAATATTTTTATCGACATACCAAATTTTACTTTCATTCTGATATGACTCAATCTCCAATTTTAGTCTATTCAGATCTCTATTGAACAGAGTTTTTAATGTTTCTATCATCTTATGAAATTGTTTTATTATAGTTGTTTAAAGAAGCCAGTGCTTGTTTTTGTATTTGTTTTTGCATAAAACCTGTCCAACCTAATAAAAAACCTTTGAAACCTAATGCTTGTTTGGACCATTTCCAAATATCAAAATTATCGGTATGTCTGATTATCAAATTATCTTGGAACTGAAATTGAGCTTGAATAATATTAACCACTTTTCTGTTGGTTTTACTAAAATTATAAGTAGCGATCCATTTTGCTGTTCCAGAATAATCATCAGCTTTGATATCAGAAAATTCAATTTTGATATTTCCTTTACTTTTTTCGATTAACATTTTCCACATTTGACAAACATCATTTCCTTTTAGAATGCCAAAAGCCGGATCTTGAAATTGAATTTTGGGATGATAGCATTCACACATTGTTTTTGCATCAGCATTTGCAAAAGCATTGTAAAATTTATGGATTAGTTGCTCGTTTTGATTCATTATTTAAAAAGTTTAAAAGTAAAATTAATGATTTTTTATATTTAATAGAACTCTTGTAATAATTATTGGAGCTAAAATTGTCTTTAAATAATTATAATTGATACATATTGAAACAAAAAAACACCTCGCTTTAAAAAAAGCGAGGTGTTTTTTGCAAATAGATTTAATCAATATTTTGACCTCTACACAAAATCTATCCACATAATTTGGGTCAAAAAGGTATAGTTCCAATGTCTGATGTTTGACCTGCAGTGACAACTACACTATTTACCGTTACGGGAAGCAATGGTAATACTGGTGTAATAGTTACAGTATAGGTTCCTGGCGGAAGTCCCAAAAGTTGAAAATCACCGTTAACATCTACATTTGAAGAATAGGAAACATCAGAAGTAGCGGTAACCACTGCTAACGTGCCAATGGGTGTAACTTTTCCTTTGATAATTCCGCTGATTGCTGTCTCTACTGTTCTGATCACTGGTTTTAATTTATAACTACCATTGCCCGTAACTACTATAGATTGATTTGCATCAAAATCAAGTAGTACATTATATAGTATACCATTTTGGAGCGTTTGATGTACTTGAAGTTTTAATCCTGATTGTTCTGCACTTGGTGTACTCAAAGGGTAGGTTATATCATTTACTACAATGGAATTGTTAGGTCCTAATATGAGTCTTATTTGTTCTACAGTAGCATTCTCTAATGTACCGGTGGCAATAAGTGTCGAAGTTCCGTTTGAAAAATCAAGAAGATTATAAATGCCTGGAATCACATTTAGTGCAACCGTTTGTCCTCCACTCCCAGTTATTTCAACACCTTTAAGGTCTATCAACACAGCATCGTATGGACCTGGTGCATCAGTCATGGAAACGGAATACGGATAAGAACCTTTCATGGCATCGTTATTATCATTATTGTTATTATCGCATGAATTCATTATAAATCCAAGAATAATAAAAGTCAAAATTGTTTTTATTGTTTTCATCGTATTTGGTTTTACATTAAAAATTAATTTTTTCAGTTTGTAAATAGGATTAAATATTGATGATGAAGTTTATAGAGTATTCTATAAAAGTTGTTTTGATTTTCTCCTTATAACCGAATGCTTAAATGGTGTTTCAATATTTAGGAAGTATTGAATTTTAAAGATTACACATTAATGCTGCTTCTTTGAATGTTGTTGCTGTTGTTGCGGCTGATGTGACAGTTGCTGTGGTACAGGCTGATTATAGCTTTGCGACTGTTTTTTATTATGATTCTGATTTTGAGGTTGTTGAACAGACTGTTCGTAACGTTGTGGCTGCTGTTGAGGATATTGCACCTGATACTGTTTATGAGGTTGTTGCTGCTCACGATTTTGTTTTTGTGGTTGTTGTAAAGGCTCCTCATAACGCGGTGACAGTTGTTGTGTGTGTTGTTCACGATTCTGTTTTTGCGTTTGTTTGGCAGGTTGCTCATAACGCGGTGATAGTTGTTGAGCTTGTTGTTTACGATTCTGTTCTTTTGGCTGTGGAGCAGACTGTTCATAACGTTGCGATGTATTTATTTTTGTATTAGGTTTTACATCTTTCATACTCAAAACTTTGTAAGGGATAGGTTTTTGGCCAGAGCCAGTGTGTTTTTCCACTCTTGGCTTGTAAACATAAAGTTCTCCATTACCCATGTTTTGTCCTGGTTTATTTCTCTCCTTGATAGCAACAGTCTTGATTGAATTACCAGTTCTTTTTTCTATCTCACTTCTATCTGGGCCTGTACTGTATTTTATCTTATTAGAATTGTCAGTCCTAATATTTGTTATTACTGTAGAGTTTTTAAGAATTCTAGTGTTGTCAGATGTACGAACGTAATAATTATCGATGTTTGTTCTTCCTAAATCGTTGTCTCTTACTAATATCCATTGATTATAAGGTATATTGTAACTACCACCATATGCAATGTTAATACTAATTCCGGGACCTATAGGAGTCCATCCGTAATAACCTTCACATCTTCGCCAGACAACCCATGCAGGTCCCCATTCATAATCAGGAACCCATATCCATCCATAAATATAATCGTAATACCAACGGCCATAATGGAATGGAGCCCATCCCCATGAATAATTCGAAACCCATGTCCAACCAACATTTGTAAATACCCAATGACCATTAGTACCATAAGGAGTAAAGCCAATAGAAACATCTGGAATCCAAACATATCCATAATGTGAATTAAGCACCCAATTTCCATAGGGGCTCAAATCATCATAAAAAACCTGAAAATTAATTGATACTTGCGCAGTTGCCTTTTGAGGTGCTATCATTGTCCACGCATTGAAAGCAATGAACAAAACTGCTATTTTGCTTATGGATTTCATGATACTGTTGTTTAATGTTTTGTATTTAAATAAAAAACATAATTATATAACAACTATAACGTTAAAAAAATAAGTGAAGCATGCTTGAAATTAAGTCGCATATTTCTGAAAACTAAGTTTGATCATTACTTTTTTAGCTCCTATTATTCAAAAGAAAAAATCATATTAACAAATGAAATTTTTATAATAAATTGTAGTTTCAAAAAGATGATCAGCTTAGTGATTCAGAAAGATTAACTGTTATGGTATTTTCTAAAAAGAAATGTCCATTTAAAGATAAAAGATGTTTTTTCTCAATTGATGTTCCAAAATAATGGCTGAGCATTAATCTTCCGGATTATTGTTGTTTAAGAAATTATACACTTCCGTTTATTTCGTTTTTGACATCATCAAATTTTGATTTTGCTTCCACAATTAGATTTTTGTCATTTGGGAACATTTTAGAATAACTATTTTTTATTTCTCCAGATAAATTATCCAATTTATCTTTAAATTCATCGGCTATGTTATTGCCTTTTTTTAGAATTTTCTTTCTTGTATCGACTCCTTTTGCAGGGGCAAACAATATTCCTAATGTAACTCCAGTGGCAATACCACCCAATACTCCTAATGCTATTTTATTTGCTTTCATAATGTTTGTATTTAACTAATTATAAAACTTTTCTACCTTGAATTATTCGTAATATTACTGCAATTAATGCAATTACAAGTAATATGTGTATTATGGATCCTGCACTATAGGCAAAGAACCCGATTGCCCAAAAAATAACTAGTATTACTGCTACTGTGTAAAGAAGATTGCTCATGATTTCTGTTTTTTATAAGATTAATAATTTGTTGTGATCATTTTGCACTAAAATTATTTAATGCTATTATTTATTTTGTGTTATCCTCTGTAAAGTTTTTTATGCTTTTTCCAAGATCATCCATATCATGGTTGAATTCTCTTTTGAAAGATTTCCAATCGCTATTGACATCATTTTTATAAGCATCCAGTTTCGTTTTTAGATCCTTATTTTTTTGTTCCATTAGATCGATGTTTTTTTGATATGCATTATCGATATCTTTTCCGGTTTTTTTGATTTTTAATTTTAACTCGGCTATTTTGGCGTTATTTTCCTCAATTTTTGCATTTGTGTCGTCCTTGAATGCTTGCCATTCTTCGGCTGTTGCGACTCTTTTTGCTTCATCCAAATCTTCTTCGGCTTCGGTTACGGCTACTTTTGCACTGTCAACATTTTCTTGTGCAGTTTGCTCTTTTTCGGTATTTGGCTTACAGCTTATAACGATTGATCCGATCACTAAAGAGGCAATTGCAAGACTGAAAATTGATTTTTTCATGTTAATTATTATTTAAGATTAAATTGATTTTGAGAAAATTGTATCCATTCGAATTGGTAAAAAAGTTTAAATGGATACAATTTATAGCAACTATTTAAAGCGCTTGAATAATTTTATGAAGTTCTTCTTTGGTTTTTCCCAATTTGATTTGAAGTTTCCCCATCATTTCGTCTTTTTTTCCCTCAGTAAATAATAAATCATTATCTGTTAAGGCAGCAAATTTTTGTTTCAATTTCCCTTTTTGCTCGTCCCAGTTTCCTTTTAATTCAGTTGTGTTCATCTTGTTATAATTAAGTGTGAAACCATTTTCACAACAATACAAAGGTTAGATTATTTTGATAAAAAAGTGTTTCAAAATTCTTGCAAAGAGTTATATCATTTACGGTTTTTTGTATTGCTCATTATTTCCCTTTGATATGATTTTCTTCCTCATCCAAAGCTTTATCAAGTTCGTTATTAAATTCTCCTTTAAGCTCATCATCCAACTCTTTAATTTGTTCTACTAAATCAGAATACTCTTTGGATAATTCTGTGATTTCCTTTTCTGTCTTAATTTCGGCATTCAATACGGCATTGCTGGCGGATTCGTGTGAGGATACTAATTCGTTTATTTTTAGATGCAAGGAAGCTGAGAATCGATTGAACGATTTTTGGATAATGAATAAACTCAGGAAAGTAACTCCAAAAATGATATCGCCAATAATAAGATGTGCGTCATTTTTTATGAATAAACTATTGATCCACCAAAACAGCACCAAACATAATGCTATTAGAAAAGAAATGGAGTTCCCTAATATTGTTGTTGCCACAGAGACCAATTTTTCGAAAAGATTTTCGGTATGGTTGTATATTTTGTTCATGATATTTTATTTTAGAAAGTATAAAAAGCCCTACCAATTTAATAGCAGGGCTTATCCTAAATTTTTAACGAACGATCAGGTTGTCTTAAATTTAAATTTTATGAGAACATTTATGCTTTTATGGTTTCAAAAAAGTCTGAAACAAAACTGATTTGTTGAGAACTACTCATTTTATCAGCTTCTTTGACTTGAATTTTTATATTGGCAAAGTGATGATTTTTTTGTGATTTATTGAATAGTTCCGTTTTTGCATTGGTTGCACCAAAGAGCAATACGTTGTCATATTTCAAAATAATTTCTTCTAGTTTTTTATAAAATTCAGCTTGTAATTGCTGTTCCTTATTATGCATCAATGATTCGCTTTTACTCAAACTGTCCACTTTCTCTTGATGAGTAAAATTGGATTCAATAGTTTTCAATTCTTTCCATTGATCCGTGAATTCTATGATATGTGCTATTGAATGATCCATCCAAATGCCTAATTTTTTTTCTGTTTTCATTTTTTTGTTTTCAAATTTTTTGAATATCAACTCCGTGATTTGGAACATATTTATCTAAAATTTCCTTTAAAGAATTTAGATATTCATTTAAAACCTTTTTGTTCATTTCAGGATTTTCAATACCTGGAATGGTTTCTGGCATTTCTAGAAGATATTTTGATAATTCTGGATAATCCTTTCGTATCGTCATTGTGGTCTTCAAGATTCGGTTGTTTAGTTCACCTACAGCTTCCATTTTTATTAGGAATTAATGTTTACCGTTTTTATGGCCGTTGTTTCCATGACCATTATTATTACCATTACCATGATCGTCATTATGGTTTTGATTCCCATTATTGCCATTGCCTTGGTTTCCATTATGATTTCCATTGTCATGTTTGTTGTAATTAGAAGCTGTTCTATAGTTTTCTTGATGTCCATTATGATAACCTTTGTAATATTTCACTTTATGTTCTTTGTAATGAACATAAGGGCTAGAACCATGATAATCATTTAAAACTACTTTGTATCCATTGTACAAATCATAATTTCTATAACGATATGGTAAACTATGAGATCTAATCCAAACACCATTGCTTAAAAAGATGAACTGTTGTGCACGTATATCGTAATAGGATTGCACATCTGGTATATAATAATAGGATACTTCAGAATAGCCTACCGGTCCCCATTGTGGAGGTGATCCTAGATTGACGCTTATGGATACTTGTGCATGATTTGCAGTTGATGCAAAAAAGAATAGGGCTAGGGCAATTAGTTTTAGTGTTTTCATTTTTGTTGTTTTTATTTTTTTATCTTCATTTATGGAGCAATTTATTCTCCTTTAAATTTGATACTACAAAGTTCATTCACAAACACTCAAACCTTGTTATAGTATTTCTAGTAAAGATTTCATAATTCACGGATTACTTAGCTTTTGATTTCAAATCTTTTTCTTTTTGCTTTTCTTCCTGTTTTTTGGCTTCGGCTTTCTCTTTTTGAATTTCTTCTTGTTTTTTTGCCTCAGCTTTTTCTTTTTTATTAAAATAACCTTTCAGTAAAAAGTTGTGTTTTGCGGCCTGCATATTATCATCAAAACCCTTAGTTCCTTTTTGGAGGTTTGTCATACTTGCATCTAGCTTATTGCCCATTTGTTCATCCATTAAAAGTTTGGATAAAGTTCCCTTTCCGTTGTTTATTTTAAAACTAAACTCGGCTAGTTGATCCGTAATTACAGCGGCATTATCGACTGTGGTTTTTACCCCTTTCATAATATCTTCAATTTCAATTGCTGTGAGTGATGCAATTGTGGCATTGTCTTTTACAGTGGTTTTTGATTTTGTGCCCGGTGATATCGTCAATACTTTGTCACCCATCAAACCATCAGAACCGATACTTGCTTTGGCATCTGTTTTTATAAAGCGTCGAACATCTTCTTTAATCACTAATTTGACTACTACAGCCGAATCAGTAATGAGTTCAATTTCACTTACGGTTCCCACATTTATACCTGAGAATCGAACATTGTTTCCTACCTTCAGTCCTGTTACTGTTTTGAATTGTGATTGCAGCGTAAAAGTTGAACCAAATAAATTTTTCTGTTTTCCAACAAAGTATATTGTCCCTATAAAAAGAATCAACCCTATTGTCACAAACATTCCTAACTTCCACGTAAACCCTGATTCTTTATACATAATTTGAGTGTTTTATCTATTAAATAAAAAAAGAACGAACCCATTTGTCCTTACTTTTTTCTAAATCTTCATACGATCCTTCAGTGCATATAACACCCTCTTTTAAAATAATGATTCTGTCAGCTGTTAATTTGGCACAGGCCATATCATGAGTTATTATAATAGAAGTAGTTTTGTATTTTTTTTGAACATATAATATTAATTCACTAATTTCTCTTGAAGTGATAGTGTCCAAACCAGTGGTAGGTTCATCATACAAAATGATTTCGGGTTTTATGATGAGCGTTCTGGCAAGACCAATTCTTTTTCGCATTCCACCAGACAATTCCGAAGGCATTTTATCAATGGCTTCTTCCAATCCTACATTGTCTAAAGCTTCCAGAATGGCCTCGTCAACATCATTGGAGGATAAATAGGGGGAATGGTGTTTTAATGTAAATTCCAAATTTTGTCTAATAGTCATTGAATCATATAAAGCGCCATTTTGAAACAAAAAACCTATTCGAACTCTAATTTCATTTAGAGCTATAGCATTCATTTGTGTAATATCTTCACCAAAAATCTTGATTTCACCTTCGTCGGCACGAATTAAACCTACCAAACATTTTATAGTAATTGATTTTCCTGAACCAGATCTACCTAAAATCACCAAATTCTCTCCTTTTTTTGCGGTGAGGTTGACACCATTTAGAACTGTATTCTCTCCAAACGATTTATGTAAATTTTTTATTTCTACGATAGTTTCTAAAGGCTGTGCTGTTGTCTTTTTATCTTTTAATATTTTAGTCTGTATCATAGCTTTAATAAAATAAGTCAGTTATTTGTACAGCTATCATATCAAGGATAAAGATGCTTAGGGAAGCAGTAACTACAGCTGTGTTTGCGGCTTTTCCAACACTTTCGGTCCCATTCTCTGCATTAAAACCTTTATAGCTGCCCACTAAGCCAATTGCAAATCCAAAGAAAAAAGTCTTTACTATCGCCGGCAATATGTCTAGAAATTCAAGATGTTCCAATACATTGGTGAAATAACGGTAGAAACCCATATTTTCATGAATGTTGTAACCAATGTAACCACCAAAAACGCCAATAAAGTCAGCGTAAATGACTAAAAGAGGTATCATAATTGTGGTTGCTATTATTCGGGTTACTACTAGATATTTGTATGGATTTATGGCTGAAACCTCCATGGCATCAATTTGTTCGGTAACTTTCATGGAACCCAATTCGGCTCCTATACTAGAGGCTATTTTTCCTGCACAAATCAAGGCTGTGGTCACTGGTATAATCTCTCGTATCAGAGAAAGACCAACCATACTGGGCAACCAAGACTCAGCACCAAACTTTGCCATTGTGGGGCGTGATTGAATAGTAAGTACCAATCCCATTATAAAACCAGTAATACTCACGAGGGGTAAAGATTTACAACCTATGGCATAACATTGCCAAAGAAATTCTTTGAATTCAAAGGGTGGTTTTACTACTTCTCTAAAGAAACGTGTTGTAAATAGTGTTGCTTTACCAATATCGTCAAAATTGTTTTTTAGATAGGATTTCTTAAATGTTACTTTTATTGTGCTTACAGGAGTATTCATGATTTTATTATATTTTCACACATTTATTAAAAGTTTGAATAATGGAACACAGATGACATAGATTTAACAGATTTTATTTTCACTTTTTTTAAATAATTACATTTCTGAAAATCATAAAAAAAGTATGGATCCATTAAATCTGTGTCATCTGTGTGCTATCAAGTAATATGGGATTAAGCCAAAGTTTTTTTGTGACTTAATTTTGAATAAATCTCTTTTTGGGATTCATTTAATTTAATAGACTTTCGGGTATTTTTTTCTATGCACAATCGAGCCATCAAATAGCTTACCGTAGATTCTGCTCCTTGGTTTAAATTGACATATGTATCTTCCAGTCCGTCATAACAGCCACCAGTACAAGGATTATAAATAATTTGATGCAGATGGTTATTTCCCAAAAACCAACTGAAAGCAATTTTCATTTTTCGGCTATATTCTGGGTCATTGAACGCTTTTGAAAATTTGCTTAGCGCCAAAATAGTATAAGCAACATCAATGGGTTGTTCCCCTCCAATGGCTCTGACTTTTGTGCTGTTGTCTTTTAACATCCACCCTTTATTGGATATTACTTTGATGCTTTTAGCATTAAAAATTTTGCCTAAAAGAAAGTCAAACGAAGTTTTGGCCACCGCTTTATAGTTCGTATCGCCTGTACTCAAATAAGCGCAAAGCATCGCTTCCGGTAAAATACTGTTGCCATAAGTCAAATAACTTTCGAACCAGTTCCAATTGGGTTTCGATTCGTGCTTGTACATTTGAACCATTCTGTCAGCCAGTTCTTTTATTATTACCGTATTTTTTTGTGATTTTTCTTTTGTATTGGCATAATAAAGTCCTTTAATTACAAAGGCCATTGCACGTGTCGAATGCATTTTTAAAACATTGGTAGAAGCTCGTTCCAAAGTCTTTTTGGCTTTTTCCACTAATGCAACTGGCAAAATTGATTCTAAAGAAATCAAATAGCCTAAAGCCCAAATGGCTCTTCCATTAGAATCCTCAAGATTAGTCTCATAGTTTTGATTGGTGAAATCACCATCCTCATCAACATAATTTAAAAAAGAGCCATTGTCTTGCAGGCAAGAAATTATAAAATTCAAATAGATTTTAATGTAATCTAAATTGATTTTGTCTTTCTTTAATTCAAAATGTTTGCACATTGCGACCATGGCACGGGCATTATCGTCTATAGTGTATCCTGATTCTAAGTCGGGTTGATTAATAATTGAAAATTGGATCATACCAAAATCGCTTGTTAATTTTTTGATGTGGTCTAAATTGATTTCTGGAATTTTATATTCTAGATTTAAATTTTTATCACCCATTTTTTCGAATAAAATGGCATGGGCAATTGCTGAATTTTCCCAGGCTGTTGGCACAATTTTATGCAATCCGTTTGCGCTTATGTTTTCTCTTAATTTATTATCCAGTAATAAACGATTTACTTCTTTGGCCAATTGCTCAGAATCCCCAAAATCGATTATGATTCCAGTATCTTCACTTAACACTTCGCGCGCATGTGGAATAGGGGTGGAGATAATGGGGCAACCACAACTCATTGCATACGAAAAGGTTCCACTTACGGCTTGATTAGGATCCTTAGAAGTAAACAAATAAATATCAGTAAGCTGTAAAAAGTCTAATAATTGGGGCAGTGGTAAAAAGGCATTGACAAACAAAACATGATTTTGTAACTGTAGGCTTTGAATTTTTTCGTCCAGCATCATTCTGTACTTTTGTCCTTCTTCTTTCACTACTGATGGATGTGTTTTACCAATTATTAGAAACAAAACATCTTTGTTTTTTTCGATAATACTAGGCATGGCATCCAGTGTTGTTTCAATACTTTTTCCTGAATTTAATAATCCAAATGTTGACAGCACTTTTTTTCCAGACAAATTATATTCTTCTTTTAGAAGTTCTTTGTCAGAATGACGTACTAAATGGGTTCCATGGGGTATTACGGTTATTTTTTCTGGATCGACTCCATAATCATTTTTCAAGATTAAAGCTGCTGAATGGGTCATCACAATTATCGAATGAGCCAACTGTCCTATAACTTGAACATTCTCTTTAAGTAAATAGTCAGGATTAGGTAATACAGTATGGAATACAATTATTGCAGGTTTTGTAATTTTATATAAAAACTGTATAAAATTGGATTCGATATTTCTAAAAAGCCCAAATTCATGTTGAAGCAATACCATTTGAATCGAATTAGTGGCATTGATTTTTTTTAACAAATTATTGAACGAATTTGGTTCATCTGTGTTGAGGATATATTTTACAGGTTCATCATATTGATGTTTTTCAGCATCCGATTCCAATGCACAAATTTTTATATTGAATGAATTTTTAAACTTATTATTTAATGATTTAATCAAATCCTGGGAATAGGTTGCAATGCCACATTCTCTAGGAGGGAAAGTGGTAATGAACAATATTTCGGGAAGTTTTACCACTGTATTAGGAATAAAATGATTAAAAGTTGACGTTTTAAATTCTGTGTTTAATACTCCTATTGGAAGGATATTAGGGTTCTGTGTGGTGATTCTATTTCTCATCTTTAAAGGTATTAAGCATTACTTCTTTTTTGCAAAACTTGGAATTACAAGAATTATAAAGGTCTATTTATTATGTCTAAAATTGTTATGAAACTTTTCGAATTAGTTACATTATTCACAGATTAATAAGTAGTTATGTCTATTGGTGACTTTTTTGAATGGCTAATCACTTTTTTTAAAAATAGAAAAGAGCTGTTGTTTCCAACAGCTCCCTTCACCCAAACCTATCCGAAAAAAGCATTCAAAAAATAAAATATCTAGTATGATGTTTTCAATTCAACTCTTCTATTTTTGGCTCTGCCAGAAGCAGTTTTGTTATCGGCAATTGGTTTGCCGTCTCCAAATCCTAAAGCTATCATTCTGGCTTCGGGAATTCCTTTGCTTAATAAATAAGTTTTTACAGATTCTGCACGCTGTTTAGATAAGTCAATATTGTAAATATCGCCACCAACATTATCAGTATGTCCACCAATTTGCAAATCAGTCGCATTATAACGGTTTAATATTACAACCAAATAATCGAGTTGAACAAAAGAAGATGGTTTTAACTCAGCACTACCATTTTCAAAGAAAAGTTTGCCAGCAATATCAGCTATTTTTTTAACGTCTACTGGTGCAATTGTAGGACAGCCTTTGTCAATAATATTCCCTTTTTCGGATGGACAACGGTCAACATTATCAGTTACACCATCGCCATCAGTATCGGCACAACCTTTTAGCGCTAATGGTCCAGCTGCATCAGGACAAAGATCCACTTCATTGGCTACACCATCATTATCATTATCCAAAGGACATCCATTAGAATCTACTTTATAGCCTGCAGTTGTATTTGGACATTTATCGTCAATGTCTGCAACGCCATCTTTATCAACATCCTGACAGCCTTTTAATTCAAGTGGGCCAGCTACATCAGGACAACGATCTTTGTCATCGGCTATCCCGTCTTTATCGCTATCAGGACAACCTTTCAAAGTTCCTAATCCAAGTACATCTGGACAATCATCTAAATAATCGGCAACACCATCTATATCTTTATCAAGTGGACATCCTGTTTTATCTACAGCTACACCGGCAGGTGTATTAGGACATTTGTCATTTTTATCGGAAACACCATCGTTATCCGTGTCTTTTACTTCATCAAAAAGCGTAGTTGTTAAACCTCCAATTCCATAAAAAGAAATATCGGTTTTATAACTATCAGTTTTCAAATCTCCGTTATGCCGTTTTTCTCCAACAGATATTCCAGTATTATTTTTCCGGTCTTTTGTTTCTGTTGCGTTAATATATGTAAATGCTAAGCAGATACATATGAATAGTAATTTTTTCATTTTGATTGTTTTTTAATTATTTATATCAAAGGTCATTAACAAATTGAGTTTTTTAGTTATATAACTTTTTTAATTAGTTATATGATTCACACCTTTTTAGATAAAAATGTTTGATAAAAAATAGTGAAGTTTGTAAAATCTGTGTAAAAAATAATCACACAGATTTTGGATATTTTAAAGTGAAGATATTGGATAATAAATTATTCAATAGGTCTTATGATTTCACCAAATAGTCCTGTAAAGGGGGGGGGATGACTTTTTGTAAATGGTGAATTAGTGTGCTATTGTTAACAATAGGGGATAATTTTTTTTCTTAATATCTCAGGATTTCAATCCTTTGATTACAAGTTTAAAGAGCTCTTCTTTTTTCTGTAAATACGATATTAGATTTTTTAAAAGCTTCTGTCTTAAAATCAATTTGAATGATGCGAGAATCATCTGCGCCATTTTTTGAAGAAGTTATTTTACCCACTTTACAATTGCTTTTGGGCATGAACAGGAATTCTTTTTCTACTTTATACATCTTTATATTTTTATTGGATTTATTTAATCTTTAGAATACAAAGATGATTGTTTGTGAATGGAATATGATTATATAACTTTTGAAAATAGTTGTAGAATTTACAGTTACAATTTCTTGAAAATTCTATTTGATAAATCTAAGATTCATCTTTTGTAGTTCGTACTAAACTGATTCCTGACATAAAGAAGATTACTCCTAAAACACCATAAATGATTAATGCTTTAATGTCCCTTTCACTGCCAGAAGTGTTAGTAAATATTACTGCATCATAAATAAGCCCACCGATACCGAGTGCTGTTAATAATGCGCCGAAGATTCTTTTGATATTCATGATTTTTATTTTTAAAATTTATAATACTATAGAACTTGAAATTAGTATAATTACATTCTTTCCATATACCAATTCAGTTCCTTTTTCATTTTTCTAAACTCGTAAAGAGACGTTATTATTTTTTGCAAACGAACAAATGCCGTTTCACTTTTGACCACATAATCAAAGGCTTGATGGTGCATACAATCAATCGCTACATCAATTTTATCCTGAGAAGACAACATAATAACCGCAATTTCGGGATTGAATGCTTTTATTTTATCCAAAGTGTCAATACCATTTATCGCGTTTTTATCAATACCGTCCAGATGATAATCCAAAATAATAACATCTGGTTCATTGGATAAATTAGCTAGGCAAAGTTCACCGGTAGAGTAGGTTTCTATTTCAAAATCAGCATGATCCAAAAACTCAATTTCCAAAGATTTCAAGAATAAGGCGTCATCATCGACTAAGAACAGTTTTATTTTGTTTATGGTATTCATTTTAGGGATTTTTTTAATGTTTCTAATTCTAGTTCTAATTCTTTACAGGCTTGCATGCATACATCTTCAAGTTTCAATACCATATTTTCCATTTCATCATTTTGTTGTTGTATCACAACAAATTCTTGAATCTTTTTTGCCATATTTTCAAAATCGGAATGCATTCCCATAATTGAAAATGAAGGAATCATTTTATGAATGGCAGCATTGAGTAAATTCCAATCTTGAACCAACAAACTTTGTTTTAATGTATTAATTAGTTCTGGTGTTTGTT
Source organism: Flavobacterium sp. P1_E4 (assembly GCF_056405915.1). Lineage (NCBI taxonomy): Bacteria > Pseudomonadati > Bacteroidota > Flavobacteriia > Flavobacteriales > Flavobacteriaceae > Flavobacterium > Flavobacterium sp. P1_E4. The sequence continues at coordinate 241,969 of NZ_JBFUBE010000005.1, read as the reverse complement.
CCAGATACAGACCAATCATTTCAATCATCAATTTTGGATTGGATTTCGTACGGTGGTTCAAGTAATCTAGGTTTATATATTTCACTTTTTCAACTTCTGAGACTTCTGTAGTGCTATTTTTATTTGTTTTTAAATTTTTAGGTTTTTTTATTAACCCAACGATTTTGCTGTACAATACTCTTTCGTCAATTGGTTTTGCAATATAATCGTTCATGCCCACAGCTTTACATTTAGCCAAATCTACCGTAGTTACATCTGCTGTTAGAGCAATGATTGGGATTGCCAATTTCAATGTTTCTCTGATGTATTCTGTGGCTTCAAAGCCATTCATTTCGGGCATTTGTAAATCCATCAAAACAATGTCATATTGTTTTGTTTTGAGTTTTTCGATGGCAATTTTTCCGTTTTCTGCAATGTCACGTTCAAAGCCAAAATCATCCAATACGGTTTTCATCAACAATTGATTGAGCGCCATATCTTCTACCACCAATACTCTGATGCCTTTGATTTCATTATTCAATTCCATTATTTCATTTTCTAGAGCTGCATTTTCTTTTGTTTTTAGAAAAGGTAAAGTAAAACTAAAACGGGAATACTCGTTTATTTTACTTTTGACCCTTATGCTGCCTCCTTGAGATTCCACTAGTTGTTTTACAATGGCAAGTCCAAGGCCTGTTCCTCCATATAATCGGGAAGTTCCGCTCGATGCCTGTTGAAAATTTTCAAAAATGCTTTCTATTTTATGTTCGGAGATTCCTATTCCAGTATCATTAATAGCAAATTCGATAATTACTTTCTCATCGTCTTCATACATTAAATGAACACTTACGGTAATAACACCTTCTGTCGTGAATTTAACTGCATTACTAACTAAATTTAAAATTATCTGATGCAAACGAACAGGATCTCCAACCAATACTTCCGGAATTTTACTGTCGTAATCCGATACTAATTTTAAGTTTTTCTCCTGAATTTTAGTTTCAAATAAATGAAGCATTGAAGACAATGATTTTTGTATTTTGAAAGGTGTTTGCTCAAATGTCATTTTTCCTGCATCCACTTTTGCTAAATCCAATATGTCATTTATAAGGACAATTAAGGCGTCACCACTCATTTTTATCGCCATCAAATATTCTTTTTGCTTGGCTGTTAATTCCGTTTTTAAAACCACTTTTGTAAATCCAATAATGGCATTCATCGGAGTTCGAATCTCATGACTCATATTCGATAAAAATTGTTGTTTTGCTTTTACCGCATTTACAGCAATTTCTGTAGCCAATTCGGCTTTACTTTTGGCCTCTTCGGCCAATGCTGTTGCGAGTTCCGCAAAAACCTTGGCTTCCAATAATTCTGTTGCAATTCTTTTTTGTTCCGTAATATCTCTGGCTACAACCACAGCACCTACTACATTTCCTCTATCATCTTTGTAAACGGAACCGTTAAACAAAACATCGGTAAATTTTTCGTCTTTTATAGTTAACGGATAATCGACGACAAAGCCTTTTGAAAAAACTTTTTTATATCCTTCTCGTGCTTTTTGGGGCTCTGTGAAATAATCAAAGAAATCGGAACCAATCAGTTGATCCCTTGATAGACCGGTAACTAGAACAGTTGCTTCATTTGTATCCGTGATTTTCCCGTTTGGTGAAATGGTAAATAAAGGATCTCTACTGGCTTCAATCAAACTCAAAGAATACTGGGAAGCCAATTTAAGGGAATAACTATGAGCTTCTAATTCTTTGTTTGCAATTTCGCGTTTCTCTTTTTCTTTATTTTGAAATTCAAGCTCCAGATCCGCAATTACGAGTTCGGCAGCTCTACTTTCTTTTTCTCCTGTTTGAAAAATAAGCTCTTTGTTGGCAATGTATAATTCATCGGCCCTTTTTTCTTTTTCATCATTTTGAAAAGCCAATTCTTTGTTGGCAATAACTAATTCAGCTGCTCTTTTTTCTTTAACTTTATTTTGATAAGCTAGTTCTTCATTAGCAATGACCAATTCTGCCGCTCTATTTTCCTTTTCATCGTTTTGATAAGCTAATTCTTTATTGGCTATAAATAATTCTGCTGCGCGTTTCTCTTTTTCATCATTCTGAAAAGCCAATTCTTTATTGGCATTTCTTAATTCTAGTGCCCATTTTTGTTCGGCTATGTTTCTTGCAACAATTACCACTCCTTTTATATTGCCTTGATTGTCGCGATATACAGAACCATTAAATAACACTTCGGTTAGTTTTCCATTTTTGTGACGAAGTGTAAGAGGAGAATCTGAAACTGAACTTTTAGAAAAAACCTCTTGATAGACATTATGTGCTTTTTTTGGTTCTGTAAAATAATCTTTAAAATAAGTTCCAGTCAATTCCTCTCTTGATATTCCAGTAATATGAGTCAATGCTTCATTCATATCCGTAATTTTGCCTTCGGTACTAATGGTAACCAAAGGATCCAAACTGGCTTCTATTAAACTTCTGGCATATTGTGATTCTTGCATGGGGAAACGAGGTGTTGTTTGTTAAATTTATTGTTGGATTTCCAAAAAGATATTGTAATTAATTCCCAATTTCTTCAATTGGACTGCGTCTTTTATTTTTTAATTGTTTAAAGTGAGTAGGAGATAAGCCTGTTACTTTTTTGAACTGACTTGATAAGTGAGCGACACTGCTATATCCCATTTTCCAAGCAATTTCGGTAATATTGAGTTCACCATAAATAATCAATTCTTTAATTCTTTCGGTCTTGTGCGAAATGATAAATTGTTCGATTGTTGTCCCTTGCACTTCCGAAAAAAGATTGGACATATAGGTATAATCGTGATTTAATTTCTCATGTAAATAATCAGAAAAATTGATTTTAATATTTTCATCGGTGTGATGAACCATTTCAATAATTACATTTTTTATTTTTTCTATAAGCATGGCTCTTTTGTCGTCCATCAATTCGAGTCCGGAATCAATTAAACCTATTTTGAGCTGCTCTCTTTGATACATAGAAATAGTTTCCATGATTTCAACTTCGCCTAAATCAACCACAATAAAGTGCAGACCAAGTTTCTTCAATTCTTCTTTTACCGCCATTTTGCAGCGATTACTAACCATGTATTTGATGTATAATTTCAAGTTGTTTCTTATTTAATGGATAGAGTAAAGGTCATCTAGAAATCAACAATTGCTGTTATAGAATTCACAAGATTGTTGTATAATTCACAGGTTGTTGAATATTTTGTCATTGGCAATTATTGAAGAGCGATTAGTCGTTGAGCTTCTAAAAAATATAATAACTAACTATCAGTAGTTCATGCCATTTGTATTTCAATAGTTTTTTTGGAGCAGAAAAATTTGGCTCGTTTAGGAAACATTGGTCCCGCTATTCGTTTCAATCTTGTAAGCCGAACCCCGGCTCACAAGGATTTTCGCTTCTATCGGAGCTAAAGGGAGAAAAAATGTTTTTATATTATCATCAAATGAGTAGTTTCCATTAGTGATTACACAATTCTTACTAATTACTTTTTACCAATCACTTTAATTTTTTCTTAAGCTGTTTGATTATTTTCTCATACAAAAGCTTTTCATCAATTGGTTTAGAGATGTAATCATTCATTCCCACCGTTTTAGATTTTTGGACATCTACAGTAGTTACATCTGCTGTAAGCGCTATGATTGGAATTTTGGAATTCATAGTATTCCGAATGAAATCGGTAGCCTCAAACCCGTTCATTTCAGGCATTAGTATATCCATTAAAATAATGTCATAGCTATTCTCTTTTAGTTTTTTTATGGCCACTTTACCATTTTCGGCAATATCACATTGAAAACCAAATTCTTCTAAAATAATTTTTATCAAAAGTTGATTTAGCGGTACATCTTCTGCGACTAGAACTTTTACATTTTCTAACCCTTCGATCGCATTATAAATATTTTCTGTTTCGGCAGGAATTTCATCACAGAATTTCTCAAAATCCATGATAAAGCCAAAAGTGGAACCTTTGCCTTCTTCACTTTTTACAATTAATGTTCCGCCTTGATGCTCAACCAATTGTTTGACAATGGCAAGACCTAAACCAGTGCCTCCGTATAATCTTGAAATTTCGGTAGAAGCCTGTTCGAAATTATCAAAAATAGTAGCCAGTTTATTTTCAGGAATTCCAATACCTGTGTCAATCAAAGTAAATTCTATTGTGGTTTTTTCTGAATCTTCTTTCAGCATTTGAACACTCAATATTATTTTCCCTTTTGAAGTAAATTTGATAGCATTGCTTATTAAATTCAAAATAATTTGTCGCAAACGCATACTGTCGCCTACAATATATTCAGGAATTCGACTATCGTATTGTTGTTCTAATTTTAAATTTTTCTCTGAACATTTAGATTCAAACAAATAAAAGATATCGGCAATAGATTCAAATATGTTGAAGTTTTTTTTGTCAAAAGTCATTTTTCCGGCATCTACTTTGGCAAGATCCAGGATGTCATTAATTAAAACAATCAATGCACTTCCCGAAGATTTAATGGCTGTGATAAATTCTTTTTGCTCTTTATTCAATTCGGTTTTCAAAACCACATTCGTAAATCCAATTATTGCATTCATCGGAGTCCGAATCTCATGACTCATATTCGACAAAAATTGTTGTTTTGATTTTAAGGCATTTTCAGCAATTTTTGTGTTGTGTTCGGCAATTTGTCGGGCTTCAATTAATTCATTTTTTAGATTAATGTGATCCGTAACTTCATAAGCAATAATGGTTACACCCAAAATAGATTCATCGGCATCAAGATAAGGCTGGTACACAAAATTGAAATAGGCATCTTTTAATTGACCGTTTCGCATCAAAGGAATTAGTAGTTCATATCCTTCTTGTGGAATACCAGTTGTGTACACATCGTTAAGCATTTTTGGAATTTCAGTGTTTTCTAATTCGGGTAAAACAGCAAAAAGAGATTTGCCTTCTATTGCACTTCCTTTTCCCCAAAGATCTTTAATGCTATCATTGGCAAGTTTAATGAGCATATCTTTTCCTTTTAGTATAGCAAAAGAAAAAGGAGAATGCATCAGCATCATACTGTACCGTTTGTTGCTGTCTTCTATGGTTTTAAGTGCTTTTTTCTCGAGTTCAAGTTGTAATTCCAACGCTTTTGTTTCTTTAACTTGGAGTTCAATGGCAAGATTTCGAACATCGGTAATATCAATAATCGTAAGAACAATCAGCTCTTCATTTTCTCTGGCCTGAATGATGCGATGTGCGTTGAGCAACATTATTTTTTTGCCAATAACCGGAAAAATATGTTCTACTTCAAAATCATGGAAACGGTTGTTTTTTGGAACGATTTCTTCCAGAAGTTCTCTTAATTTTTGAATGTTCCATTGATTATTCCCTAATTTATACAAAGATTTTCCAATGCATTCTTCTTCGGTTACATGGAATGTTTTACAAAATGATATGTTTGCCGATTTGATTTTAATATTCTTATCAAGGACAAGCACAGGTTCGTGAACAGTGGAAAGTATAGCTTCGTTATATTGATTTAATTCTTCGACTTGTTGAATTCTGGAATGTAATTCTTGATTGCTGGTTACCAATTCTTCATTGGTTGATTCAATTTCTTCTTTGGAAGTTTCCAATTCCTCATTCAGACTTTGCAATTCTTCATTACTTGAAACTATTTCTTCGTTGGCACTTTGTAGTTCTTCATTAGCGGCTTCCTGATCATGGGTGATAGATCCCATATCTGCCCGCGCTGCAGCAAGTTCGTCTTCAAGTTTTTTTATTCGGCGGTCTTTTGCAATGGTGTTGTTTTGTTGCCCTTTTATAGATTCTTCTTCAGTTTCATGTTGAATGTATCCCGTAAAAATTACGATTAATAAAGGTTCTTCTCCTTCAATGTTCAGCGGTATGGCCTCAATATTTACAATTTGAATGGTGTTATCTATAGGATTACGATTCATTTCAATCCCCATTTTCCGGATTGGGAGTTTTGTTTTAATGGCATGATGAATGGCGTTACGCAACTCAAATGTGATTTCTATATGTGCCATTTTCAAAATATTAAAACTGGCTTTACCAGGAGAATGCTGTAGATACATAGAAGTTAATCCTCGAAATTGAAGAATTTCCAAATCGTAGTTGATAATAACACTTGCTGGCACATGATGTTCGAGCAAAACAGTATCGAAAGCCATTCCTATAGTACCGTTTACTGATGCAGATACTTTTTTGAATGTAGAGGTTGGTATTGTATTTTTATCTGGCATAGTAATATGGGAAAGATTTGAAGTAAGATCTGGAATAGTTCGTAATCCTGAATTTTTTTTTCGGGAATAAAATTTAAATTTTTTATCGAGAATTGTAAAAAGCTGTGTAGTTGTTCCTATAGTTTCCGATTTTCCCAACATCAAACAACCACCATCGTTTAACGCATAATGAAAAGTGGAAATGGCTTTTTTCTGTGCAGTGGTGTCCAAATAGATTAACATATTTCGACAACTGATGAAATCCATTCTTGAAAATGGAGGATCACGCAAAATGTTGTGCTTTGCAAATACACAAACATCCCGTAGTTCTTTAGAAATTCTGTATTTGTTTTTCGATTTTACAAAAAAACGAACTAGTTTTTCTGGTGAAAGAGTTGCCAGTTGTGAAACAGAATATTCTCCAGTTCTAGCAATTCGAATGGCATCGGCACTGAGATCTGAAGCGAAAATTTGAAAAGGAATACTGTTAGGATTATTTTCTTGTATTTCGAGTAATAACATAGCTATCGAATAAACCTCTTCACCAGTTGCACAAGCGGCAACCCATATTCGAAGAGTTTCACCTGTTGCTTTGGTCTCGATTAATTTAGGCAGAATTACATTTTTTAAATACAAAAAAGGTTCAGTATCTCTAAAAAAAGCAGTTACGTTAATCAATAAATCTTGATAAAGAATATCAACTTCATTACTTTGATTGGTAAGTATTTCGATGTATTCTTTTAAAGTTTTAATTTTATGAACTAACATCCTGCGAAGCATTCGTCTTTTGATAGTATTCATTTTGTAGTGACTGAAATCTACATTTTTTCTTTTGTGTAAAAGCTGCAGAATAACCTTCAACTCTGGATTACTATTTTCTATTTCGGCTTCAGGGATTTTTTTTATGGTTGTATTGATTATCAAGGGATGCTGACTGATGCGTGTTAATTCAATTCCAATTTCTTTTGGAGATAATACAAAATCAACAATACCTTCGGCAATTGCAGAATTGGGCATGCTGCTAAATTTAGCTGAATCATCTTGGGCAAAAGTGATTCCGCCTGCTTGTTTTATTTCTTTCAATCCTCTTGTGCCATCATTGGCTGATCCTGATAAAATAACACCAATAACGTTTTCATGGTGCGTTTCTGCCAAAGAAGAAAAAAGTAAATCGATTGAGAAGTTTGAAGTTCGGTTTTTAGGTCGGGGAGTCAATTTTATATGTCCATCAATAACCTCAATTTCTTTATCATTGGGAATAACATAAAAATTATTGGGTTTCAGTAATTCCATGTTATCAATCAACTGGACCTTCATTTGAGTTACTTTGGACAAAAGTTTGTCAAGTAAACTTTTATGATCTGGGCTTAAGTGTTGGACATAGATAAAAGCCATACCTGTGGTAGGAGAAATGTTTTTCAATAATTGGGTTACTGCTTCAAGACCACCTGCAGAGGCACCAATAGCTACAACAGTAAAAGATTTTTTTTTGAGCTCCTTCTTTGAAAACGGAAGTTTTTTTGCAGGGACTTTTGAGATTTTGATTTCTTTCGTTGCTATTAATTTGTTGTTGGGTAGTGATTTAAGTAAACTATTGTCTTCTATGGCCGAAATTGATTTCATGGTACCAATATTTACTTCGGACAGTGGTATTAAAAAGAAATATTCTCTTTAATACATTCCATAAATAGGGTATATCCATACCAAATATAGTCATAAGTACAACCAATAACTATTAATATAGGACTTATCTTTTTGAAAACGTAAGGTTAGTAGTTTGGTTATTTTATTGAAAACCAATAAAAGAGCTTTTAAATAGTGAAAAAGTTGTTACATGTTAGGAAAAAAAGTTTGTGTTTTTCATTTATGGCTAAAAACAAAATATAAGATTATTAGTAAATCTTTAATAACAGATTAGGATCTGGACAATTTTCCAAATAATAATCCAAGTTACTTTTGCTACAAACTCCTGGAAAATCCCCGAAATTTTCTTTTATGTCTTTAATGATCTGAAAATGTAAATGTGGGGAATAATCACCATTTACGCTGGCGTCACCTAATGTTGCCAATTGCTGTCCTTTTGCAAATAAATCACCAGTTTTGATAGATGCGATACTTTCTAAAGACAAGTGACCATATAAAGTATAAAAAATATGATTTTCCAGTTGATGTTCCAGAATAATAGTAGGCCCATAATCTCCCAAGTTATTGTTGTATTGAAAACTATGCACTTTTCCATCGAGAGCCGCCAAAACCGGTGTTCCAGCTTTAATCCATAAATCCATTCCGATATGAATGTTGCGTTCTTCAGTATTTAGATCATTAAAAACCTTACTGCGTTTATATAAATTGCGAATTTCTTTGTAACCTCCATACGCTACTTTCGCTTTGTTTTTAGCTAATAAAAGTTCGACATAAGCTTCAAATTGCGAAGAATCAGTAATGTTCAGTTGATTCAATTCCAGATTGGAAGCCGATAAATCCAATGGAGTGTATTTCGAATAGGGGATAGTGCTGTCGATTACTTTGATGTCATTTAAATCTAAAAATAAAGTTTCTAATGGTGTCATTTAAAATGGTGTAATGAGTTTTGAATAAAGATAAAAAAAAATCCCATTTGCTAGAACAAATGGGATTTTGAATATTACATTTTAAGTTTAATATAAACTTGGATATTTTGAAGGATTTACTTCATGCATCATTTCATATACTTTTTCGTAAATATCTTCAGCAGATGGTTTTGAAAAATAATCTCCATCTGTTCCGTAAGCAGGTCGGTGTGCTTTTGCAGTCAAAGTTTGTGGTTTGCTGTCCAAATGGTTATAAGCATCTTGTTGCTCCACAATTTGTTGCAAAATATAAGCGGAAGCTCCACCAGGTAAATCTTCATCAATAACCAATAATCGATTGGTTTTTGCAATACTTTTTACAATATCACTATTAATGTCAAACGGTAGCAAAGATTGTAAGTCAATAACTTCGCAATCAATACCAACTTCAAATAATTCTTTGGCAGCTTGTTCCACTAGTCGTAATGTAGAACCATAAGAAACAAGTGTTATGTCAGTTCCTTTTCTCAATGTTTCCACAACACCAATTGGCGTTTTGAAATCACCATAATTCAAAGGTGCTTTTTCTTTCAATCGGTATCCATTCAAACATTCGATAACCAGAGCAGGTTCGTCACATTCCAGTAAAGCATTGTAAAAACCGGCTGCTTGTGTCATATTTCTAGGAACCAAAACATGGATTCCTCTTATAGCGTTGATAATCATTCCCATTGGAGAACCAGAATGCCAGATACCTTCCAAACGGTGTCCACGGGTACGTATAATAAGTGGTGCTTTTTGTCTACCAACAGTTCTGTACTGTAAAGTAGCCAAATCGTCACTCATGATCTGAATGGCATACAATAGGTAATCTAGATACTGAATTTCTGCAATAGGACGTAGTCCTCTCAACGCCATTCCAATTCCTTGACCTAATATAGTAGCTTCACGAATCCCAACATCTGCAACTCTCAATTCACCATATTTCTCTTGCATTCCCTCCAAGCCTTGGTTTACGTCACCAATATTTCCTGCGTCTTCGCCAAAAATTAGGGTTTCTGGATATTTAGAAAAAATAGCATCAAAGTTATCTCTCAAAATCATTCTGCCGTCAGTATCTTCTGAGGCATCACTTGGATATTGAGGTAAAACTTCTTTAACTGAAAAAACATTTTTATCCGATTCAGAAAATAAATTACTGCTGAATTTAGGCTGTGTTTTTTTGATGTAATCAGTAATCCAATTGGATAATTCAATTTTGTCTTCTTCATTGATAATCAAACGCAATGTTTTTCGTGCGATTACCATTATTTCCTTTTTTAAAGGAGATTTAATACTTTTTAATGCTGAAGCATTTCTAAGAATTTCCTCTTTTTTGGCACTAGTTGTAGCAATTCTTTCTAAAATAGCAACCAATTCGTTTTGCTCTTCAACTATTGGTCCAATAAAAGCATTCCAAGCGGCTTTTTTACCCTCAAAAACTTCTTTTTTGGCTTCCAAATCAATAGCGTCAATTTCTTCTGGAGATGCAATGTTGATGGCAATCATCCATAATTTCATTTGACGAATACAGTCAAAATCTTTTTCCCAAGCCAATCGGGCTGCATTTTTATATCTTTCGTGTGAACCAGAACTAGAATGTCCTTGTGGTTGTGTTAGTTGATCAACATGAATCAAAACAGGAACGTGGTTTTCACGAGCTATTTGAGCCGCTTTTTCATAAGTGGCAATCAAATCTACATAATCCCAACCTTTTACTTTTAGTATTTCAAAACCATTGGAATTCTCCTCTTTTTGGTATCCTTTTAAGATTTCCGAAATACTTTCTTTAGTGGTTTGGTGTCTTGCATGTACAGAAATTCCATATTCATCATCCCAAACACTCATTACCATTGGAACTTGTAATACTCCGGCAGCATTTATGGTTTCAAAAAACAATCCTTCTGATGTACTTGCATTTCCTATTGTTCCCCATGCAATTTCATTTCCATCGATAGAAAATTGATTTGCATTTGGAATACCAGGAACATTTCTGTATATTTTTGAAGCTTGTGCCAGTCCAAGTAATCTTGGCATTTGTCCTGCTGTTGGAGAAATATCGGCACTAGAATTTTTTTGTTGTGTTAAGTTTTTCCAAGATCCGTCTTCGTTCAAACTATGGGTTACAAAGTGACCACCCATTTGCCTTCCTGCAGACATTGGCTCTAGGTCAATATCAGTATGACCATATAAACCGGCAAAAAATTGTTGAATTGTCAATTCGCCAATAGCCATCATAAAGGTTTGATCGCGATAATACCCAGAACGGAAGTCTCCGTTTTTAAAGCATTTGGCCATGGCAAGTTGTGGAACTTCTTTTCCATCTCCAAAAATACCAAACTTGGCTTTTCCAGTTAATACTTCTTTACGGCCCAATAAACTACATTCTCTGCTTATTATGGCAATTCTGTAATCATTTAAGACTTCGGTTTTAAAATCTTCAAATGTTAAACTAGTATTGACTTTCTCTTTTATCATAATTTAAAAGTATAGCTTTAATGGTGCAAATCTAATCAAAAACTACGTATATATCATTATGTCATTCTGTATTTTTATAATTTTTTATGAAATAATTTCCAGTAAAACGAATGTATTTTTATTATATATTTAATTTTAACTTAAAAAATTGTATAATAGTTTAATATTTTAAAGTTTTTGTTTTGAATTAAAACCATTTTCGGGTAAAAAGATTAATTAATGATTTTGGGTTAAAAATAAAGATAAATCGTATTTTTTCACCGTAATTTTTTTGGTCTGGTTCAAATCCATTAGAAGAATATACAGGAAAGAATAATTCGAAGTAATCTTGAACCAAATTTAGCCGTATTCCACTATCATAAACAAAGTTGTTTTGGAATCCTTTATTTTTTACAAAACCAAAGTCGGCATAGGCATCCACCCAATTCCATAATAGACTATAGCTTAAATTTGTTGTTGCCAACCATTGATTTGATTCGGAAGGACTAACAAATGATTTTAATCCTCCTTGTGCCATAATATATTGCTGACTTAATATTCCTGAGGTATCAGATCGCGCATAAACCGGGTAATCAAACAAATAATCATTTACTCTGGAAACCCCAAAATTATAATTCTGAGTATTATTAGTGTTGTATAAAAAAGTTCCGACAAATGCCCTAATATTAAAATACCGATTGTCATTAAACAACTTACGATATTCCATTTCTGCGGAAATTTTCCCAAAATAACCTGAGAACTGAACATCAGTAAGGAATTTTATATGACTGGTAATTTCTGTTTTTACATTGGAATATTTAAGGTTCAAAATAGAGTAATTGTCTGTACTGTCAATCACGAAGGCAGAGGGCTCTTTGTAAATAATATTGTATTTTATAAATATGGCTTGTTTTCTATTGTCTCTGTAACTAGGTTCACGAAAGTATAATGACAGACTTGGATACAATTTTAAATAAGCGGCATCCTGGGCATAATGAAAATAGGAGCCATTTAAGGAATAGCGCATATTGTACAACCTTCTTTCTCTCAGATATTTGTTTAATATTAATTGATAACTACCGACTATTGATTTGGTATTGATTGAGTACATCGGATTCAAAACAAACATAAACGGTTTGTCGAAGAAACTAAAATTGTAAAAACTAAATCCAGGCGCAAATCCATCATATTTATTGTAAAATAAAGTGGGAACATAAAATAATTGAGAACGATGTGGATCTTCCAAATCTTCAAACAAAGTGAGTTTCAATGGACGATTTAACGAAAAAGAATACAGTGATTTCCAATTATTTCTCAAATTGAATTCAGGAACTTCGTTTTTATAATTGAGTACCAATTTATCAACACTTTTTCTCTCGAATGTAAGTGTAGTGTCTATTTCGTTGGTTTCAAGCCATTTTTTAAAAATAATTTGTTTGTCCTTAATACCAAAAACAGGCATTGGAACCAATGGAACTCCTTTATTTTTTACAGTAAAAGTAACACTGTCTTTTGTGTTGGAAAAATCCCCAAATTTATAGTCTATTGGTTCTCGACTATCTATTATGTATTTAAAAAACCAGTCAATATTTTTTGGAGCTTTTGATTTCAATATGTCTTCAAAATCATTCCTGTCTGTTTGTCCTTCTTTATTGAGTTTATAGAATTGCTGAATCCCAGATAAAACCAAATCATTTCCAAGGTAATCATCAAGATACTGTAAGCTCAAGCCAGCTTTGTATTTATTGGCGATTTGCACGTTGAATTTTATCAATGTGTTTTTTGGTTCATTAAGGGCTTGATCCAAATTTTTGCGAGCCATCAACATATAATAATAACTGTATTGCTCATTAAAATCAGTTTCCGCTAATTTAAATCCTCTAAATAAAAAATATTTGGAGGCCGACCCCATCATTTTGCTGTCAGGATGATATTGATCAATATAGTTCATCATGCTAAACATCTGGATTCCATCATAAATCCAATTGTTTTTTCTGGAATCCAAAAGCAAACTATTTTTAAGGAAATTATTCAAGTATGTTTTTAAAAATTTTATTTCGAATAAAAAATCAGAATGGAAAGGACGCATGAATTTCGGCAACTGATTCAGACCATAAAATGGGTTTTTCTCATAATCTTCCTCCGAAACGATGATTTTTTTATATGGATATTGTCCAATTTGATTATTCGAATAATCAACCACTCGCTTGACGATTGCTGTTTTCAATGAGTCGTCAAATCTTCCGGAACTCAAGTTGGTCATAACTTCTAAATCTCCAATTTTAAAGCTCCTGTAACTGGATTCTTTTTCGATAATAAGATCAAAATCGGTTCTGTTTTTACCAGAAAGACTCACATTTGTTTCTTGCTCGGTTTGTGTTAAATTGGTAACTGTAAAATCCGTTGTGACAGCATTTTTATTCGTAATTTTTAAATCAATATCAAAATCCGAAACTCCATTGGCAATATCGTCAAGGTTTTCGTTACTATATTTTATAAATTGATTATTCTCATAACGGGCAGGGGTAAGGAACCAGTTTTTGAGGTGCATTCCGTATTTTTCAAAATGTCCATACTTCGTAAATTTGTTGCTTGGAATCATGGAAACATAAGTAAGGTGTAATTTTACCTTTTGGCCTGGGACCAATATCCGGTGTAGTAAGACCTTAATATAATCAGGATTTTTTTTGGTTCTTTCCCATGTAAAAACATTTTTGTCTTTATCCTCAATAAATAAATTTATAGTACCTCCACGATCTTCCGACAGGGCCATGTGGAACTTATTGTAGAATTCATCCGAAAATCGTTTTCCCAAAGGACTCTCTCTATCCGAAAATGCATTGTTCCAATCATTCAGCACTATAGAAGTCAGAGTGTCACCCGTTTGGTTATAAAAAGTAATTTCCTGGTCGATTGTCAAGGCATTTGAATTCATATCCACAGCCACAGCCATTTTGGAGTGATGCTGTGCATATTGTTTGTGGTAAACCAACAAAACAATTAAAAGTAGGATGATTTTACCGTGAGTTTTCAATCTGGGGGAATATATAAGTTTCTAAAAAAGAATAAAACTAATACAATTTACAAAAAAATAAGAAAACCTCAGTATTTAATGCGTCAAAATGCACCAATAAGCGTTAAATGAAAAGAGTCGTCTCGTCCCCAAAAGACGAGACGACTCTTAGTATTAAAAATTAGGACTCAAATCGTATTTTTTATAGAAATTATCAAGAACTGCAACTACTTCGTCTTCAGTGTCCACTATTTTGAATAAATTCAAATCGTCTGGGCTTACGGTATGTTCCCTTTCTATCAATACGGTTTTTATCCAATCGATCAAACCGGACCAAAATGTAGTTCCTACCAATATAATTGGAAATTTGCCTATTTTTTTTGTCTGAATCAGTGTAATCGCCTCAAATAATTCGTCCAATGTTCCAAAACCTCCAGGCATTACAACAAATCCTTGAGAATATTTCACAAACATTACTTTTCGAACAAAGAAATAATCAAAATTCAAGTTTTTGTCTCTATCAATATATGGGTTAAAATGCTGTTCAAAAGGCAACTCAATGTTCAATCCCACCGAAGTTCCACCTCCCAAATGTGCTCCTTTATTACCAGCTTCCATAATTCCAGGACCACCGCCCGTAATCACACCATAACCGGCCTTACTGATTTTGAAAGCAATTTTTTCAGCCAACAAATAATAAGGCGCATCGGGTTTTATCCTTGCCGAACCAAAAATAGTTACACATGGTCCAATACGGCTCATTGTATCATATCCATTTACAAACTCGGACATGATTTTAAAAATCGCCCAACTGTCATTTGTTTTTATCTCATTCCAAGTTTTACGCTTTAATTTATCTTGGATTACTCTATCTTCATCGTTGTCAAAATCTTCTAATCTCATATATTTTTATTTTTTGGAGCTATTTCCCGCTATTCGTTTCAATCTTTTTATTTTTAAAGAAAAAATAAAAAGGATTTCCACTGCTATCAGGGCTAGGGCATCTGTTTTCAATTCAACTTTAGTTTCTAAGCTTTGTCAAAGTTCAAAACTTTGACAAAGCTGAACACTAAGCTAACTCTTTTTTCAAAAACTGTGCCGTATAACTTTTTTTATTTTTTACAATTTCCTCAGGAGTTCCTTTGGCTACAAGCTGTCCGCCGCCTTTTCCACCTTCAGGACCAATGTCAATAATATAATCGGCGAGTTTGATAACATCCATATTGTGCTCAATAATTAAGATGGTATTTCCTTTGTCAACCAATTTGTTAATCACATCCATCAACACCCGAATGTCTTCAAAATGCAAACCTGTTGTTGGTTCATCAAGAATATAGAAGGTATTACCTGTGTCTTTTTTGGATAATTCGCCTGCCAGTTTGATGCGTTGCGCCTCACCACCAGAAAGCGTTGTACTTTGCTGTCCAAGCGTGATATAACCCAAACCAACATCCTGAATTGTTTTTACTTTTCGGTAAATTTTTGGTATGTTTTCAAAGAAAGGAACCGCTTCGTCAACAGTCATATTCAATACATCCGAAATGGATTTTCCTTTATAACGAATCTCCAATGTTTCTCTGTTAAAACGTTTTCCTTGACAAGTCTCGCATTCTACATATACATCTGGCAAAAAGTTCATTTCAATAGTGCGAACTCCAGAACCTTCACAGGTTTCACAACGTCCTCCTTTCACGTTAAAACTAAAACGTCCCGCTTTATATCCCCGAATCATGCTCTCGGAAGTCATCGTAAATAAGTTTCTTATCTCGGTAAAAACTTCGGTGTAAGTAGCAGGATTGGAACGAGGTGTTCTCCCAATCGGGCTTTGGTCGATATCAATCACTTTGTCGATATGTTCCAAACCTTCTATTTTTTTATACGGCATCGGAATTTTAACGCCATTAAAATAATAGGCATTCAAAATAGGGTAGAGCGTTTCATTAATCAATGTCGATTTCCCACTTCCAGAAACACCCGTAACACATATCATCTTACCTAAAGGCAATTCTATCGAAACATTTTTTAGATTATTTCCAGTGGCGCCAGTAAGTTTCAAGGATTTTCCATTTCCTTCACGGCGTTTTTCTGGAATTTCCAACTTCATTTTGCCATTCAAATACTGTGCTGTAATTGTATCCGAAGCTAATGTTTC
Source organism: Flavobacterium sp. P1_E4 (assembly GCF_056405915.1). Classification (NCBI taxonomy): domain Bacteria; kingdom Pseudomonadati; phylum Bacteroidota; class Flavobacteriia; order Flavobacteriales; family Flavobacteriaceae; genus Flavobacterium; species Flavobacterium sp. P1_E4. Next base: position 225,537 of record NZ_JBFUBE010000005.1, on the reverse strand, counting down.
CGCTGGAGTTCCAATACTGATGATTTCGCCACCATATTTTCCTGCTTTTGGTCCAATATCAATCACATAATCGGCTTTTTCAATCATGTCTTTGTCGTGCTCAACAACAATTACGGAGTTTCCAATGTCTCGTAATTGTTCCAAAGAATGAATCAGTTTCTCGTTGTCTCTTTGGTGCAAACCAATACTCGGCTCATCCAAAATATATAAAACGCCCACTAATTGCGACCCAATTTGTGTCGCCAATCGAATGCGTTGCGCTTCACCACCGGAAAGTGATTTAGAACTTCGGCTTAAGGCCAAATAATCCAGCCCAACATTCATCAAGAAAGCCAAACGGTCTTTGATTTCCTTAATTACTTCTGTTGCAATTCGTTTTTGTTTGTCTGATAAATGATGGTCTAAACCCAAAAACCAAGCCGTCAAATCCGAAATATCCATATCACACAACTCGGATATGCTTTTTTCGTTTATTCTAAAATAATTGGCTTCTTTTTTCAAACGGGAACCTTCACAGACTGGACATTTTACTTCATCCATAAATTCCTTTGCCCAACGTTTAATTGTTGTTGAACCGCTTTCGTCATGCTGGTTTTTTATAAAATGGGAAATTCCTTCGAAGTCAATTTTGTAATCGCGTGCAACTCCTAAATCTTTTGAATTGATAGTAAATTTTTCTTTCCCGCCATTCAAAATCATTTCCATTGCTTCAGCAGGGATTTTTTCGATAGCATCGGTTAATTTAAAACCATATTTCTCACCTATAATTTCCATTTGTTTGAAAATCCAAGATGATTTGTATTCGCCCAAAGGAGCAAACCCACCAGCTTTTATCGATAGTTTAGGGTTCGGAATAATTTTGCCAACATTGATTTGATTGACAGTTCCCAATCCGTTACAATTATCACAGGCTCCTTTTGGAGAGTTGAAAGAAAATAAGTTCGGTTCCGGATTTTGATACGAAATACCCGTTGTAGGGCACATCAAATTTCTACTGAAATATCTAACTTCATTGGTGTCTTGGTCTAGAACCATCAATACATTTTCGCCGTGGTGCATGGCGGTGTTAATACTTTCGGAAAGACGTTTTTCGTTGTCTGGAGTGTCTTCAATTACCATTCTGTCGACAACAATTTCGATATCGTGGGTTTTGTAACGATCCAATTTCATTCCCGAAACCAAATCCAGAATATCTCCATTAACACGGACTTTCAAAAATCCTTGTTTGGTTATTTGCTGAAAAAGCTCTGCATAATGTCCTTTTCTAGCACGAATAACTGGAGCAAGAATATTGATTCGTTTTCCCGTAAAATCTTGAATAATCAAATCTTTGATTTGATCATCAGAATAGGAAACCATTTTTTCGCCTGTATTATAGCTGTAAGCATCGGCACCACGGGCATAAAGCAAACGCAGGAAATCATAAATTTCGGTAATGGTTCCCACGGTTGAACGAGGGCTTTTGCTAGTTGTTTTTTGTTCTATGGCGATAACAGGGGAGAGCCCGTCAATTTTATCGACATCGGGACGTTCTAAGCCTCCCAAAAATTGCCTCGCATAAGCCGAAAACGTTTCTACATAACGACGTTGACCCTCGGCATATATTGTGTCAAATGCCAATGAGGATTTTCCAGAACCCGAAAGACCTGTAATAACTACCAGTTTTTCGCGGGGAATGGAAACATCTATATTTTTTAGATTGTGAACGCGTGCTCCTTGAACTTCAATCGTATTGTCTGTATCTAGCATAATTTTTGCAAAAAAGCAAAGTTACCATTTTGATTGATTCTTTTGATAGAACAGTGTGGAAGATTGTGTTAAAATGATTATATAATTTTATTCTATCGTCATCGATTTTAATTTGGTTCTATAAGCCTCAAGCGCTTCTGATTTTGATATAAAACCATAATATTTGTCATCACTTATTACAGGTAGAAAAGCTTTTTTGGAAGATTCAAATTTGTTCATGACAATTTCCATACTATTGGAAGGATGGACAATGGCAACAGGCTGAACCATTATTTCTTTGATCAAAGTGTATTTCACTCTATACGGATTGAAAATGATCTCCCGAATATCATTAAAATGGACAATTCCCAATAAGTGGTTTTCTTTTGAAACCACAGGAAAAATAACTTGATTGGAATGGGATATTAAATCAACTAATTTTTCTAGATTTTCATCTGGTGTTATTTTCAAATAGTCGGTTTGTATGATGGAATATGTGTCTAATGTTGAAAGTACATTAGAATCTTTATTACTCGTAAATGCATGTCCTTTTTTGGCTAAATTCTTGACATCCAAAGAGTGTATTTCAAAACGTTTAGAAATTGCAAAGCTGATAGAGGCAACAATCATAAGAGGAATCATTAATCCATAACCTCCAGTAATTTCAGCTATTAGGAATATTGCTGTTAATGGCGCATGAAATAATCCACTCAAAATACCTGCCATACCTACCATCGTAAAATTACCTACCGGTAAATTTGTCAAACCTGTTAGGTTCAATAATTTTGAAAAGAAAAATCCAACATAAGAGCCCAAAAATAGGGAAGGAGCAAAATTACCTCCATTACCGCCACTGCCTAAAGTTATTCCAGTAGCAAATGCTTTTAACATAAAAGAACAGCCAACAAAAGCCAATAATGCCCAATTGTTATTTCTAAATCCTCTAAAAAGGGTATTTTCTAACAACTCGCCCGGATCACCCCCAGATAAGGTTCGGATGCTTTCATAACCTTCCCCAAAAAGTGTTGGAAAAATAAATATTAAAAGTGCCAAAATAGAAGCACCAATCAGCGCTTTTGTATAAATAGGAAATCGAATATGACCAAAAAAATGCTCCGTTTTTTGAAAATTACGGGCATAAAATACTGCAACAAATCCCGTAGATATACCGAGAAGCACATAATATGGCATATTATGATAATTGAAAGTTTGTCTGCTAGGGAAATTTAATAGAATGGATTCATCTAAAGCAATTGCTGATACTAAAGCTCCTGTGGCAGCAGCGATCATTATCGGGGTAAAAGCCGAAATGCTGACATCAACCAATAGAACTTCAATAGCAAATAAAACTCCAGCTATTGGAGCGTTAAACGCAGCTGCTATCCCAGCCGCTACTCCACAACCAATAAGTAATGTTCTGTCTTTATATTGTAGTTTATATCTTTGGGCATAATTGGAGCCAAATGCCGCTCCAGTAACCACAATCGGGCTTTCCAGACCTGCTGAACCTCCCAAACCTACCGTAAGCGAACTTGTCATGATTTGAGCATACATTTGTTTCTTTGGAATAATACTCGCCTTTTTGGCTACAGCATATAAAATTTGTGAAGTTCCTTTTTCAATAGTTCCTCCCAAAAAACGTTTTACGACAAAAACCGTGAGCATGATACCAATTACAGGCAGCATAATTTTGAGAAGTCCAATCTTAAAAATGTTAGTATGGATAGTTATATAAGTAGCAAATCTAAAAACCCAATGCGCAAATGTTTTCAGTATAATAACAGCTATTGCAGAGGAAATTCCAACTAAAACACTTGATAAAAAAATAAATTGCTTCGGGGTTAAAGCAGATTGTGATAAAGCAAGCAGCTGTTCTATTTTTGAAAAAAACTTTTTAAACATTATCTTTTTAAAGTTGGTTTATCACAAAATTAAGCTTTTTAATGTAAAAAGAGACAAACTATTCCATCAAAGACATAGCATGTTTGGCAACTATTCCAAAATTATATCCTTGCGCTTCATCATAGCCTGCATAATTGATAGCTATGAGCTGGCCACATTCGTTAAATACTGGAGAACCACTGGCACCATGAGTAGAAGTTACATTATACTGTAAACTAACACCATCTGATTCTTTATTGATTTGCCCCTCATAAACTTGTACTTTTATACCTCTGCGAGTATTGGCTAATTGTAATCCCATTGGATAACCAATTAGAATTGCATTGGTTCCTGGTTTTATGCTCGCATCATCTTTTACGGCATCTTCTAAATCAACAATATCTGAAACGGAAGCTGGTAAGGTTTCGCTCATCAATTGTAAAACGGCAACATCCACTTCGTCACCATCGGCGATTTTAAATACTTTGCATTGCAACCAATCATCTTTTGAGCCGTGTAGTGCTACGCTAATTTCAACTGTTTTAGGAAGAATTTCTATATCCTCAAGATTTGTGTATGTAATTTGGCTAGTTATGGCTTTTTCTTCAGTTTTATTATCCGTTATCAAATCATTTACTTCACTGTTAACACTCGAAGAATCAACATTGGCAACTGGAGTACTGTTTTCTGCTATGGCTTCTTCTTCAGAATAATCTCCTTCGCCTTCTTCATCATAATAGTCATTCCAGTGTGATTCAATATAAGTTTTATAGTCTTTTTTATCAATAGAATCAGGTAAAATAGATGCGATGTGGTCTTTTAAGTCATTGAAATTATCATCCTTAGATTCTGAATATTTCCAAGGTTCAGCAACATGATGATTGGTAACTATTTTTCCATCCTCAGAAACAAAAAAACCTGTTCCTGAAATTGTTTTTTCTCCTAATGAACTATCGTCAACAGCAATTTGAAAAGGTTCAGAACCTTTGATTGAAATTTGCAAAGCATAAGTATGTTTTACAAGTACTACTGCATTTTTGTATTTTTCATAAATCTGGGTTTGATTATTAAGGCAGACAACTTCTTTTTTGTTGTATTTAGCCCAAACTCTCGGTATTATGATTAACCCCAGAACAAATAGTATCCCAATAATTAATGCTATTTTTTTATTTTTTGCTTTGTTATTGGTTTGCAATGGATTTGCATTACTTTTTTCTTCTGAAGTTTGATTTTCTAACATTTTATTAAATTTTTGAAAGCAAATTTAATAAAACAAAACGTACTAATTATATGTTGCTTTATTTTAATTAAGACAATTTATATAAAGCAAGTTAGTGGTATGTAAATCAAGTAATTGGGTGTTTTAATAGTAAAAACAATGTTTTTATTTTATATTTTTCAATGCTTCTCTTTCGCTCAATTTTTTTAGATTAGAGACGGAAACAAAATCCTTTACAGCTTCAGGATTTGTTTTGGCATATTCTCGTAATGCCCAGCCGATGGCTTTTTGTATGAAAAATTCAGTTGACATTTTATGCTTCTCGCAGACCAATTTTAATAAATCAAAATTTGTTTTTTCTTTATAACCCAACTGAAAAAGAATGGTGCTTCGATTCAACCACATATTTTCTGAATCTGAAAAACGATTAATGATAGTAGATGTTTCTAAAGGAAATTGCTGCAAATAGCCTCCCAAAATAAATTTGGCTATAACGTCAACACTATCCCACCATGGGTTGGTGATTATGAGTTTTTCGATAAGCTGAATGTCTTCTTTTATATAATTTTTGTTCAGTTTTTTTATCAAAATTTCTAAAGCACAATAATGCAGTTCTCGTTCTTTTTTAGAATATAAAAACAATGCTATTTCTCTTGGATTTTCAGAAACTTCTTTTTGGTTCTCTGCCAAGATAGTTTTAAAAATTAGCCTTCTTTTCTCTGTTTTTATTCCAAAAAAGTGAAAATTATTTTTCATGTATTTTGACATAGCAACTGCATTTTCAGTGTTGCTATTTTCTGTAAAAGCTTTTTCTAAAGATGGAATAAAATTCATTTAATAAAAATTCAATAACAATAGCAATTTCAATGACAATGAGAAAATTTAAATTCCAAAATTAAATAGAGAAACTGAAATCTAAATTCTAAAATCTGCATTCTAAAACCCAGCTGCCTTATCATCACCTCTATAATCAGCACCACCTTCAATTTTATTATCAGGAAGAACCAAAATAGCATCTACTTTTCCAATTACTGGAGTTGTTTTTTCATTGATGATATATCCTTTGGATTTTAATTTTTCAAAAGTGTTTGTATCGAAAGTATTGGGTTCAAATGTAATTACATCCGGTAGCCATTGATGATGAAATCTGGGTGCATTTACAGCTTCCTGCATACCTAAATTATATTCATAGACATTCAGAATTGTTTGCAAAACCGAAGTAATGATGGTGGATCCGCCAGGTGAACCAACAACCATAAAAAGTTTTCCATTTTTCTCGACTATTGTAGGGGTCATGGAACTCAACATTCTTTTTTGTGGAGCTATGCTATTGGCTTCATTTCCAATCAGACCAAACATATTGGGCTCACCGGGTTTGGCACTAAAATCATCCATTTCATTATTTAGAAAAAAGCCCAACTCATCACAATAATACTTAGATCCATAACCGTCATTTAAAGTCGTTGTCGCAGCTATAGCATTTCCAAATTGATCCACAATCGAGTAATGAGTTGTCTCTGTACTTTCATTATAAGTTACTTTTCCTTCCTTAATTTCAGAGGATAAAGTAGCTTTATCTAAATTAAAACTAGACATTCTTTGTTTTAAATAATCATCATTCATCAAGCCTTTCAAAGGTATTTTTACAAAATCTGGATCGCCAAGATAATAGCTTCTGTCTGCATAAGCTCGGCGCTCGGCTTCCACAATTACCTGAATTGATTCATCTGAATTGTGCCCCATTTTGGACAAGTCATAAGGCTCAATCATTTTAAAAATTTGTGCCAAACAAATGCCACCACTACTTGGAGGCGACATCGAAATGATTTTTAAATCTTTGTATTTAAAAGATAGGGGAGTTCTCCACTTGGCTTCATATTTTGCCAAATCTTCCATTGTGATTATGGCACCTTTTCCTTGAAGATATTTTATCAAGGTTTTGGCTGTTTGTCCTTTGTAAAACTCATTTTTCCCATTCTTGGCAATCCTTTTTAAGGTTGCTGCCAAAATTGGATATTTGATAGTATCGTTTTGCTTATAAATTGCAGCGAATTTGGTATTTTCTCCATTAGCCTTAATAATGGCAGTTCTATAATCATTTAGTCTTTTTTCTTGCCTTTGAGTAACAATGACACCTTTTTCGGCTAATGCAATAACTGGTTTCAAAATTTCGGACATTGGCATTGAACCGTATTTTTTATGAACCGCAAAAACACCGGCTATAGTTCCAGGTACTCCAATTGCCAGCGGACTTTCGGTACTTTTTCCTTTGATTACCTTTCCGTCTTTGTCTAGAAACATATTTTTGGATGCAGCCAAAGGTGCTTTTTCTCTGTAATCCAAAGAACCAACTTCTCCGTTTGCTTTACGAAAGACCATAAATCCTCCACCACCAAGGTTTCCTGCATAAGGATATGCTACCGCCAAAGCCAATTCGGTGGCTACCATTGCGTCAAAGGCATTTCCGCCTTTTTGCATAATTTCTGCTCCAATTTTGGAAGCTTCTTCACGAGCCGAAACAACCATGGCTTTATCTGCAATAAGACCTTTTGTTTTTGTTATGCTAGTTTGTGCAAAACTATTCAAACAGACGAATAGAATAAAAATAGATGCTTTTTTCATTTTCTTAAATCAATTAATATCCAGATGCGTTATTGTCTCCTCTTTTATCAGCACCGCCTTCTAATTTGCCATTTGGAAGCACCAAAATAGCATCAACTTCGCCAATAATTTGGTTGTTTTTTTCATTGATGATATAACCTTTCTTTTTTAAATCTTCCAATAATGATTTTGAAAAAGAATTCGGTTCAAAAACAATTTCGTCAGGTAGCCATTGATGATGAAAACGTGGAGCATTGACGGCTTCTTGCATACTCAAGTCAAATTCGTAAACATTCAAAATAGTTTGTAAAACAGAAGTTATGATAGTAGATCCTCCAGGAGTCCCAACGACCATATTGAGTTTTCCATTTTTCTCTACAATAGTTGGAGACATCGAACTCAACATTCTTTTTTCGGGTGCTATGCTATTGGCTTCGGTTCCTGTCAGACCATATAAATTGGGTACTCCGGGTTTGGCACTAAAATCATCCATTTGATTGTTTAAAAAGAATCCCAATTCATCGCAATAGATTTTAGAACCATAATTATCATTTAAAGTTGTCGTTACTGAAACTGCATTTCCCTTAGCATCAATTATTGAATAATGAGTTGTTTGCTTGCTTTCATAACCTTGAATGGTGCCGTGAGCAACATCTGAAGATTTTGTGGCTTTATCAAATGAAAAATCACTCATTCTACTTTTTAAATAGGTAGAGTCTTGAAGTTCTTTCATTGGAAGTTTTACAAAATCAGGATCGCCTAAGAAATAGTTTCTATCGGCATAGGCTCTTCTTTCTGCTTCGGTAATTACCTGAATCGACTTCATACTATTATGTCCCATTTCGGCAAGATCAAAAGGTTCAATCATTTTCATAATTTGATTCAAACAAATACCACCACTGCTAGGAGGAGACATCGAAATTATCTTTAAATCTTTGTAATTAAAAGTGATTGGAGTTCTCCATTTTGCTTGGTATTTAGCCAAATCATCAAGGGTGAAAAGTCCTCCTTTTTTCGACATAAAAGAAACTAATTTCTGTCCAGTTTCACCTTTGTAAAATTCATCTTGACCATTTTTTGAAATTCGTTTCAAGGTTTCAGCCAAAGCCAAATATTTGATAGTATCACCAACGTTGTATACTTTTGAGAACAAACTATTTTGGCCGTTTGCTTTTATAAATGAAGCTCTGTAATCTGCTAGACTTTGTGCTTGAAATTGGGTAACTACAACGCCTCTTTCCGCCAAAGCAATAACTGGTTTTAAAATTTCATCAATAGGTAAAGAACCATATTTTCTATGTACTTCAAATACCCCGGCAATTGTTCCAGGGATTCCTGAAGCCAAAGCTGTTTCGGTGCTTTTACCCTCAATAACATTTCCTTTTTCATCGAGATACATATTTTTTGATGCTGATAAAGGTGCTTTTTCTCTGTAATCTAGAGCACCCGTCTCACCATTGGCTTTTCTGAAAACCATAAATCCGCCACCACCAATATTTCCTGCTTGAGGATGGCTTACGGCCAATGCCAATTCGGTGGCAACCATAGCATCAAAAGCATTTCCACCTTTCTGCAAAATTTCAACACCAATTTTTGAAGCTTCTTCGCGTGCCGAAACCACCATAGCCTCTGTAGTCACCAAACCAGAAGGTTCAACTATTTTTTCATTGGATTTGCAACTTAGAAATAATACTGTAATTAGTAGTATGTATTTTCTCATAAGGATAATATTTTTTGTTTAGTTTCGATTCTTAAATCTTCAAAAAAAGTGGTGAACTCTAATTCAAAATCATTATAATATTCAATTAGTTCATTGGATGCGAATCTCATTTTAGACTCATTTTTGGTTCGGCCATCCATTTGTGTCAGAATCCTATTGATTCCTTCTACAGTTTGGTAACTTACAAGCCAATTGTACTCAATCATATAGGGCATCATTCCTTTGGTTCTTTCAGATAAAAAATCATGATTATCATGTAAAGACTGGTAAAAGCGATTTGTAAAATCTACCAAACTTTCATCGGAATAATTACTCCAGTTTTTTGCTAAAAAATGGTCATAAAACACATCTACAATAACTCCTGCATAATGATGATACTTTTCGTGCAATCGTTTTGTACTTTTCCTAAAGACAGGATGAGCATCAGTATAAGTATCAATAAAACGATGGAGAATAATTCCTTTTTGTATTTCTGAGTCGTAATTTTCAAATTGTTTCCCCCTAATTCCATCAGCCATAAAGTTCCCGATTTTTATCAAATCATTTTCTCCAGATAAATAGATGTGGGCTAGGAAGTTCATTTTTGTTGAGTTGATAAGTTTCTTAAGTACTGAAATTCTAGGTTTATTCTCGTAAATGTAAAAACTTTTTTATTGATTATTTCAAAAATAAAACTGTCCAGACAAATGTTTCCTTTTGTACTCTTAGAAACTTAGTATTAAAGAATCCAATTTTATAAAAACTTAGCCACTCAGCACCTCAGAAACTCAGCAACTTTTTTATATTTGTAACAAATAACCATTAATTAAAAAAAATGACTTTAATAAAATCAATATCCGGAATTCGAGGAACAATAGGAGGGAAAGTAGGAGATAATTTAACTCCGGTTGATGCCGTAAAATTTGCTTCTGCGTATGGAACTTGGCTTAAAAATTATTCCAAAAAAGATAAACTAACTGTTGTAGTAGGTCGTGATGCCCGTATTTCTGGACCAATGATTCATAATTTAGTTATTAATACACTTATAGGATTAGGAATTGATGTAATAGATTTAGGTCTTTCGACAACTCCGACTGTAGAAATTGCTGTTCCATTGGAAAAAGCCGATGGTGGAATCATTTTGACTGCCTCACATAATCCAAAACAATGGAATGCCTTGAAATTATTGAATGAAAAAGGTGAATTCTTAAGTGGTGCAGCAGGAGAAAAAATCCTTGAGATTGCCGAAGCCGAAGCTTTTGATTTTGCAGATGTAGACAGTTTGGGCGAAATCACTATAAATGATGCCTATATGGATATTCATATCGACGAAGTATTGAACTTGCCATTGGTGGATGTTGAAGCCGTAAAAGCAGCCAAATTCAAAGTGGTTGTGGATGGCGTGAATTCATCAGGAGGAATTATTATCCCTAGATTATTGGAATTAATGGGCGTTGAAGTAGTAAAATTATACTGTGAACCAAACGGCCATTTTCCTCACAATCCAGAACCTTTGAAAGAACACCTAACAGATATTTCAGAGTTGGTGGTTAAAGAAAAAGCACATTTGGGTGTTGTTGTTGATCCAGATGTGGATCGTTTGGCTTTCATCAGCGAAGACGGTGAAATGTTTGGTGAAGAATATACTTTGGTGGCTTGTGCGGATTATGTTTTGAGCAAAACGCCTGGAAATACAGTATCTAATATGTCATCTTCTCGCGCATTGCGTGACGTGACAAACAAACACAATGGAAACTATGAAGCCAGCGCAGTAGGTGAGGTGAACGTAGTAGAATTGATGAAAAAAAATAATGCGATAATCGGTGGTGAGGGCAATGGTGGTATCATTTACCCAGAGTCACATTACGGTCGCGACAGTATGGTGGGTGTGGCTTTGTTCCTTACTCATTTGGCCAACAAAAAAATGTCGGTTTCTGCTTTGCGTGCTTCCTACCCGGAATATTATATGAGCAAAAACAAAATTGAGTTGACTCCACAAATAGATGTAGATGCGATTCTTGTGGCGATGACCGAAAAATATAAAAACGAAGATATCACCACAATAGATGGCGTGAAGATTGACTTTGCCGATAATTGGGTTCATTTAAGAAAATCGAACACAGAACCAATTATTCGTATTTATACCGAAGCCGCTACCCAACAATTAGCAGATTCTTTAGCGCTGCGAATTATTGACGAAATAAAAGCAGTTGCTGGAATATAAAACTTTAAAACCGACGAGAGTCGGTTTTTTTTATGTCTTATGAAGAATGATTAAATATTTTTTTGGAGCAGAAAGAGTAGGCATTTATGGCGGTATTGGTCCCGCTCTCCGTTTCAATCTCTTCGCAAAAGCTACGAGGACTTTCACTGTGATCGGGGCCAAAGATAAAGATAGTGCTTCTTTGTTATTATTTATAATTGTAACCGAATTCGAATCTATAATATTAAAAATTTTATTTAAAATCTATAGATTAAATGGGTTAAATAGATAATTTATTTAAATGCTTTTTTATTGAATTTTTATCGAAAATATGAATATATTAAAGATTAATCTGAGGATAATTATTGTTTTTGGTTGTAATATTTTCAAAAATGTAATGTTTGAAGTTTGAATTCGGTCAAAAAGCAATATATTTGAAACCAAATTTAATTCAAATGGTCTCAACAAAAGTTACAACACAACTAGAACAATATTTTCAGCAATTTCGAGATAATATTATTGGAATTGACCAAGGGTTTGAATCGCCTTATGGGCAACAAAAAATCATCTATACTGATTGGACAGCCAGTGGTCGTTTGTATCGTCCGATCGAAGAAAAATTGATGAATGAGTTTGGGCCTTTTGTTGCCAATACACATACCGAAACTACGGTTTCCGGAACTGCAATGACCAAATCGTATCATCATGCCCGTAACATTATTAAGCATCACGTAAATGCAAATTCAGACGATGTTTTGATAACGGATGGAACCGGAATGACAGGTGTGGTAAATAAATTTCAACGTATATTAGGTTTAAAAGTACCCGAAAATCTAAAAGATTATATAAATATTCCAGCTGAAAAAAAACCGATTGTTTTTATTTCGCACATGGAGCATCATTCCAACCAAACTTCATGGCTTGAAACCATCGCCGATGTAGAAGTCATTCCATCGTGTGAGGAAGGGCTTTTTAGTATTGATAATTTAGCGGTTTTATTGGATAAATACAAAGACAGAACCTATAAGATTGCTTCCATAACGTCATGTTCTAACGTAACCGGAATTAAAACACCTTACCATGAAGCCGCCAAACTAATGCATCAGCATAACGGGGTTTGTTTTGTGGATTTTGCCTGTTCGGGACCTTATGTGAAAATAGATATGCATCCAGAAGATTCAGAATCGTATTTGGATGCGATTTTCTTTTCTCCACACAAATTTTTAGGTGGGCCGGGAACTTCAGGAGTTTTGGTTTTTAATAAAAAATTATACCATAACATGGTGCCTGATTGTCCGGGTGGAGGAACAGTTTCTTGGACAAATCCTTGGGGAGAACATAAATACATTGACAATATAGAAGATAGGGAAGACGGTGGTACTCCAGGATTTCTTCAAGTGATCAAAACGGCATTGGCAATTCAATTGAAAGAGCAAATGGGAATTGAAAATATACTGAAACGCGAACATGAAATTGTGGAGTATGTTTTTGACTCATTGGGAAATATTCCAAACATCAAGATTCTTGCTGGACAACATCACAATCGATTGGGAGTAATTTCATTTTTTATAGAAGATCTACATTTTAATTTAGGGGTAAAACTATTGAATGATAAATTCGGAATTCAAACTCGTGGTGGTTGTAGTTGTGCTGGGACTTATGGGCATTTCTTATTACACGTGGACCAGGAAGCTTCAAATAAATTAATTGATGAAATTAGTTTGGGAGATTTAATCAGAAAGCCAGGTTGGATTAGAATGTCGATACATCCGACAACCACAACGGCTGAAATCGAATATGTTTGCAATAGCATTAAATCTTTGGCTGAAAATCATAAAAGTTGGTCATTAGATTATAATTACAATAAAGACACCAATGAGTTTGTACACAAAAACTCTCATGCAATTGAAGATACTTTAGTTCATGATTGGTTTTCTTTATAAGTAACTAAGATTCTAAGAATCTGAGTAAMTATGGATAAAAAAAAAACACCTTTTCAGAATTACTAACTTGAAAAGGTGTTTTGTTTATGTTCAAAAATCTGCAATCAAAAATCAAAAATCTTAAATTTTATCTCTTCTGTATTTCCATCTTTTATGTGTCCATAAATAGAATTCAGGGGCTTCGTAGATTTGTTTTTCTAAAAGTTTCAAGTACTGGTCAGTAAGTTCAAAGTTTGGAACTTCTTTTGGATTATCAGAAAGAATTTCAAGCGTTGCTTCGTAATGACCTCGTGATACTTTTTTAGTATTTAGATAAACCAGATTCATATTGTATCTTTTGGATAACATTTCGGCGCCCACATGAACAGGGACTTCAATTCCCATGAATTTTGACCAATGCATAGCTCCTTTTGCCTTGGGTGACTGGTCGCTGGCAAAACCATACAATGACAATACATTGTTTTTATTATTATTGATTATTGTTGGAACTGTCTGTTTTGTCGTGATTAATTTGGCATTAAATCGGGATCTTATTTTATGTACCAGTTTATCAAAATAAGGATTCTTTATTTGTTTATAAATTCCATATGCCATAAAATCCGAATAGTAATTCATAGATATAATCCATTCATAACTGGCATAATGTGAGCAAATAATAGCTACACTTTTCCCTTGTTTTTCTAGTTCTTTATAGACTTCAATATTTTTAAAAACAAATCTTTTGCAAATTTCTTCTTTGGAAATATTCATTGTTTTTATCATTTCAATAAACATATCACACATGTGGTGGTAGAACTTTTTTTCTACAATCAATCGCTCTTGATCTGATAAATGGGGTAATGCCAAGACAAGGTTTTTACGAACCGTTCTTTTACGATATCCAATAACTCGGTATGCAATGAAATAAACAAAATCGGAAAATATATATAATAATCGAAAGGGAAGCATCGAAATTATCCAAATAATTGGATAGAAGAGTATATAAATGAAGTATTGCATTTATTAAAATTTAATGCAAATATAAAAAATAATCTTTTTTAATAATTGACTATAAATTTTATGCCATTTCTTTTATGATTATTTTAAGAAATTATCTTTGGTGTTTCCATCGTTTATGAGTCCATAAATAATATTCTGGAGACTCATAAATTTGTTCTTCTACCCGTTTTAAAAATAAATCTGTTAATTCATAGTTAGGGATTTCTTTTGCATTTTCTGAAAGTACTTCCAAAGTCGCCTCATAATAGCCACGTTTTACTTTTTTTGTTTTAAGAAAAACTACATTCATGTTATATTTTTTGGCCAGCATTTCGGCGCCTGTATGAACTGGCACCTCAATACCCATAAATTTTGTCCAATGATGAGCGCTGTTCTCTTTTGGAGATTGATCACTGGCAAAACCATAGACAGATAGTTTTTTATTTCTGTTGTTGGTTATGATTGTTGGGATTGTTTCTTTGGTAGTTATCAAAGTTGCATTGAATTTAGAGCGAATGGAATGTACTAATTTATCAAAATAGGGGTTTTTAATTTGCTTATAAATTCCGTAGCCATGAAATTTTGTGAAATAGTTCATTGAAACAACCCATTCATAACTGGCATAATGCGCACACATAATGGCAATACTTTTTTCTTGCTTTTCCAGTTCAGAATAGATTTCAAAATTTTTGAAGACATATCTTTTGCATATTTCGTCTTTGGAAATAGTCATTGTTTTTATCATTTCCAGAAACATATCACACATATGGTGAAAGAATTTTTTTTCAATGACCAATCGTTCTTTATTAGATAAATGAGGTAAGGTTAATGCTAAATTGTTTCTTACTGTCTTTTTTCGGTAACCAATAAGTCGGTAAACGATGATGTAAGCAAAGTCTGAAAAAAGATACAGTAATCGGAATGGTAATATTGAAATACACCATAGAATAGGGTAAACAATTAAATAAACAATGTATTTCATTTTATGATATTTCGCCAAATATAGTTTTTAAATAACACATGGAGATAGTTTATGATTCCTTTATTAATTAGATTTACACTAAATTTTAAAAAACACCTACATTTTTATGAATGCTATTTTAATTGGAATTATTATCGCCAATGTGCTGATAAGTTATAAAGGATTTAACGATTTTTCTTTTTTTAGAAAATATGAGTTTCACGTGGGAAGTATTCGTGCTGGTGAACAAGTTCGAATGATTTCGTCCGGATTTCTACATGTTGACATGACTCATTTATTGTTCAATATGCTAACTCTTTATTTCTTTGCGCCGGTTGTTATGAATTATTTGGGTAATATTTCATTTATCATGGTTTATTTTGGTAGTTTGATTTTTGGCAGTTTATTGACAATGTTGTTCCATAAAGACGACTACAGTTATAGAGCTGTAGGAGCATCAGGAGCAGTTACGGGAGTTTTGTATTCTGCTATACTATTACAGCCTGATATGATGTTGGGCTTATTTTTTGTAATTCCAATTCCTGCCTATCTATTTGGTATTATGTACTTGTTGTATTCTATCTACGGCATGAAATCCAAAAATGACAATATAGGTCATACAGCTCATTTTGGAGGTGCCATAGGAGGTTATTTGATTACTATCCTAAGAAATCCTGAATTAATACAAGAACATACTCTAATGACCGTTTTACTTGCTATACCTATTGTTATTCTTTTTGCAATGGCAAAAATGGGAAAACTTTAAATTTTTTAATCTATAAAAATCAACATTATGAAAAAATTAATTTTGTTTGTTATCTGTCTATTTACGGTTTTGGCATACAGCCAAGAAATTAAACCAATTCCTCAAGTAAACGTATCGGGTGAAGGAAAAATAAAAGTGGTTCCTGATCAAGTTACCATTTTGGCTACTGTGGAAACTAAAGGAACTAATGCCAAAGATGTAAAAAAACAAAATGACCAGCAAATGGAGGCTGTTTTAAAATTAGTCAAAAGTATGAATTTGGCTCCCGCAGATTATAAAACAAAAAGAGTTTCATTGAATCCACAATATGATTATGAAAAAAAGAAACATACTTATAACGCTACACAAACTATTGAGATTCTTTTGAGAGATTTAACAAAGTATGATGAATTAATGGAAGGATTAGTAGATCAAGGTATAAATCGTATTGACAATGTGACTTTTCAATCATCAAAGTTGGCTCAATACCAATCTGACGCTAGAAAAGCAGCTATGAAAGATGCGAAAATGAAAGCTGAGGAGTATGTGTCTGTTTTAGGGCAAAAAGTTGGCGCAGCGATAACTATTACAGATAATTCACAAACGTACTATCCACAACCTGTTTATGCTATGAAATCGATGGCAATGGAAGCTGATGGAGCGGCTCCTAGACAAACAATGGCAGCAGGTGAAATTGAGATTATTGCCAATGTTAGTGTTAGTTTTAAATTGGAATAAGATTAAAATGGGCATGACCACATGGGTCAGGCTGTTCATTATATCTTTTCTTTTCCTAAAGGAGGAAAAGAAAAGGATGTCATTTCCATCCTTCATGCAATCCTGTTTTCATAACAAAATAAAAAAAGTGCTTGAAAATTCAAGCACTTTTTTTATTAAGATTTAGTTTCGTTTCGAAGTTTACTTCTTTTCTTGCCATAAAAGAAATAAATTATAAAGCCAATAGCTAACCAAACAAAAAGTCGTAACCAAGTATCAAATGGTAAAGAAACCATCATAACAACACAAGTAATAATTCCTAAAATAGGAACAAGAGGAACAAATGGTGTTTTAAATGGACGTTCTAAATTAGGTTCTTTTTTTCGAAGAATTAAAATCCCCAAGCAAACCATTACAAAAGCCAGTAAAGTACCAATGCTTGTCATTTCGCCTACAATACTTATTGGAACTAATCCTGCGAAAAGACTAATAAAAATGCATAGAACAATATTAGATTTATAAGGTGTATTGAATTTTGGATGCAACTCTGAAAAAACTTTTGGCAGCAGTCCATCTTTACTCATCGAATAAAACACACGTGATTGTCCCAATAAATCAACTAGTATAACCGAAGTATAGCCAATTAGAATAGCTAAAATAACAGCTATGCCTAACCATTCATAAGGTGTATTCGCTATAGCAATGGCAACAGGTGCTGCGCTATTTTTGAATTCAGTGTAATTAGCCAATCCTGTCATTACATAACCAAATAGAATAAAAAGAACAGTACACACAAGTAAAGATCCTAGTATTCCAATGGGCATATTTCGTTGTGGGTTTTTCGTTTCTTGAGCCATTGTTGCAACAATATCAAATCCAATAAAAACAAAGAAAACTACACCCGCTCCACGTAAAACACCAGACCAACCAAATTCTCCAAATGTTCCTGTGTTATTCGGAATGAAAGGATGATAATTTGCCGGATCAATATAATGCCAGCCCAAAGCGATAAAAACAATCACAACACCCACTTTTAAAGCCACTACGACAGCATTGAATAAAGCAGAACCTTTTGTTCCACGAATGATGATAGAAGTAATTAAGGCAATAATTAAAATGGAAGGCAGATTTACAATGCCATGAACAATACTTCCATCGGCTAATGTGGCAGTTTCAAAAGGAGATAAAACCAATTGTGGCGGAATGAAAATATCGAATTTTTCTAAAAACTTGACCAAATATTGTGACCAACTTATTCCAACCGTGGCAGCACCAACCGAATATTCTAGGATTAAATCCCATCCGATAATCCAAGCAAAAAGCTCACCTAAGGTTGCGTAAGCATAAGTGTAAGCACTTCCGGAAACAGGAACCATTGAAGCGAACTCTGCATAGCATAAAGCGCTAAATGCGCAACCAACAGCAGCGATAACAAATGATAGTATTACCGCTGGTCCGGAATTATTAGCAGCTGCAATTCCAGTTAATGAAAAAAGACCTGCGCCAATAATTACTCCGACTCCAATTGCAACTAAATTAACAGCGCCTAAACTACGTTTTAATGAATTTTTGCCTGTATTTTCAGCTTCAAGTTTTAATGCTTCGATTGATTTTTTTAACATAACTAATAAATTGTATAAACTATATGTATTTAGTAGTGTTTTTAGTAAAAAAAAAAGGCTTCAATTTCTTGAAGCGTTTTTAGTGGGGAGAGCAGGATTCGAACCTGCGAAGTTCACACAGCAGATTTACAGTCTGCCCTCGTTGGCCGCTTGAGTATCTCCCCAGGCCTTATTTGGTAACGCTTATTGCGTTATCCGGGTGCAAATATAGAGACTGTTTTTAGTTTTACAAACTTTTTTTGCACTTTATTTTAGTATTATTTTTAATGCATTGGTATTGAATAAAATAAAAAATCTCCACAAGGGAGATTTTTTATTTTGAAGTACTAAAAAGAATTATTTTCCTAGTAGTTCAATGATTTTTGCTTTAAGTTCATCGCCTCTTAAATCTTGCGCCACTACATTTCCTGATTGATCAAGGATGAAGGTAGCTGGAATTGATTCTACTTTATATTGCTTTGCAATTGGATCTTCCCAACCTTTAAGATTTGAAACTTGAGTCCAAGTTAGCTTATCTTTTGCAATAGCTTCTTTCCATTTTGCAGGATCTTCATCTAGAGAAACACCAATTATATTAAGACCTTTAGAATGCAATTCAGCATAAATGGCTACTACGGTTGGATTTTCTTTTCGACAAGGACCACACCATGAAGCCCAAAAATCAACAATTGTCACTTTTCCTAAACTTTCCTTAAGGCTGATTGTTTTGCCTTGAGGATTAGGAGCAGAGAAATCAGTCCTTCATTTAGCAGCTGGAGCTTGTGGCATTGTAGTTGCACCAACAGAAGGAGTTTTCAATTCAGCAAGTTTTGTTTTTAAAGCTTTACCTGGTTTAGAGTTTTTCAAAGACTCTTCAAGGCTATTGTACATAGTTTCAATTTTTTTAGAATCTACTGCTGGATCATTGCTCATCCCTTGGATGATTAATACACTGATAAAAGATTTTGGGTGTGTATTTGCATAGTCAACATATTTAGTTTTTGAAGTAGCACCAATTTCAGTTTGAATTTTAGTGTATTCTTTCATTAAACTATTGATAGTTGCAGTATCTTTACTTTGTTGTGCCATTTGCATTTTTTGCATATTAGCTGTTTGAAAACTCATCAAAGGTTTTTGAATTTTAGTAATTTCTTCGTTGAATTTCACATACTCATCATTGTTATAAGTACCTGAAACTTTAGATTTTTGAATTGTATCTTTGTTAACAACGATTGTAATATCTCCATTTTCTAAGATAAATGGAATTTTACCTTGTGCGCCTTCAATTTGCAAAGTGTGGAAAGATGGTTCAACTGCTTTTCCTTTAATTTCAAATTTACCGTTTTCTATTTTTACTGTATCAACAGCAATTAATCCCATACCTTTCTCATCTTGAGTTTCTAGGATTACTGTTTTTCCGTTTCCAAAACCAGTAGCAGTTCCTGAGATAGTGTATTTGTCTTTGCTACAAGAAGTAAGTAATGCTGTAGCAGTAAGAAATAAAATAATTTTTTTCATTTTTATTAGTTAATTGTTTTTAAGGTTACAAAAGTATTTAAAATTATAAATTAACAATAACTTTAGGACCTAAATTTATGTTATAATTTTCTAGCATTTAAAGTTCTTAAAAACTAGCAAATTCAATATTTATAATTTTATAATAGTTTGAATATATATACTCTACAAAAGTTATAGAGTGCATAATGTATTAAATAGGTTTTAAAATTATTGAATTTTTAGGATTCGCATTGGTGAATATGTGATTCAATATGTTCGATTTCATTTAATGTTATCTTAATATCTAAATTAACAGTTCTCAAATCTTTGTGTAGATGAGAACAAACAGGGTTTGATTTTAACTTAAAATCAATTTCAGCCTTTATTTTTTCAAGCTTTTCAAAGGTTTTCAGGGCATTTTTATATTGCCTATGATACCGATTAATATAATCATTCATGGTTTTGAGGTTAAGTTAGCATTATTTGGGTAGGCTAATTTATTAAAAAGCTTGTTAAATAAATGTTAACTAAAAGTCATTTTTGAAATTTATAAGCTTGGTAATAAGTGTGGTAATTATTTTAACTTCCTTGATTACTGATATTCCTTATAATGTTGATTTTTTTGAGGCTGCGATTTTTTTATTCATTGTGGGAACAATTTTGCGTAAAGGACCAGTCGCTTAAAATATATTTACAATTTTTAGATTTTTGATGTAAATTAAATGTAGTAATTATTGTAGATCCAAAAAAAAAAAGCACTCCTTTAAAAGAGTGCTTTTGCATATGTCTATTATTGAAAACTATTCTTGGTTGATAGTTTTTCTCCAAGGAAATGCATTAAAGATGTGTCTTTTTGCAAATCTTCCAGGAGAATCAGCGTTTACCATTTTCACGTAAGTTGCTTTAGGAACACTGATGTATTCGTATACGCTTCCGTTTGAGAAATTGACAATTAATCTTCCTTCAACAAATTTGTAGTCTGTAATTGTTGATGTAGAAGTTGTCTCAGTATATTCAGGTAAAAGTTGTTTAATTGTCTCAGCGTTAATGCTTACCAAGAAGTGGTATGCTTCAATTATTTTTTTACTGTTTTCTTCAGCTTCTTTTAAACCAGCTTCATCACCTTGAAATTTATCAGGATGTGCGTCTTTCATCGCATTACGATAGATGGTTTTCAATTCTTTAAGCTCTACTGTTTTTTCTACATTAAGTAGTTTGCGGTATTCAACTATTTTTTTCATAAATAAGGTAACTACTTGTCTTTTACTATCAAACCAAACATCTTTTGGCTGGAAATCGACAATTTTTTGCAAAGGTACACTTTTTTTTAACTTTTTAGTTTAGGACAAAAAAAAAATCAAAAAAAGTGCTTTTTTGATTTTTATAAATATTTTTTTTTGTCTAAAAGTCTATTGTTCAGGCTTCATATTGGCCTTATCAAAGTTTTTAGATTTCTTTGGATATTTATTGTAGCTGATGTCGCTTGGGTTTTCGATAACACTTTTTATGGTAATCCAATCACCAAGATTGTGTTTCTGAGCCATCTTGAAGTCTAAAAGATAAATTCCACAAAAATAATTTTTGTTTTCATCTTGCTCCATTATTCCTGTAAAAACGCCTTTTTGTAACATTCTTTCCTCTGATGCTTTGGTCATAATCTGTTTATTTTAAAATAATTCTGGGGCAAAGTTAGCTAATTAATCGGAGATTGATATGGGATTTGGGGTTGAAATGATTTTTCGGGAATTGAATATTTACTTTTTGAGCGTAAATACGATTGCGATCGGGTGAGGGATTACTTCACTATATATTTATTTCCATAGGAGCTCAGTGAACTTCGTTTGGAGCAAGCTACCGAAGTATTGCGGATAGCCAGACAGCATCAAGAAAAGGGACCGAATCACCCTTGCGTAAATTAGGTCCCTTTTCTTGATGGTGACACCCCATAATTGTTTTAAATGGAAATTGATTTTGGTAGTTTTTTGAATTGATTTGGTAGATACTGTTGTTTGTGGCTACCTTTGTTTTATGGAAAAAATATTTCGACCGAGTCCAAAATCATTCAAAAATACATTTTGTGTTTTTCATGAAGTGTTGCCTGATCGAATTGCAGGAATGCCAGTGCAGTATGATAGTCAATCTGGTAGCAAATATTTTTATACTAAGGAAGGGATGTACCGCCTGTCCAATCATTGGGGGCGTTTGGCCAATAGCAAATGGCGATTGGAGCCAATGGAACCAGAGACAGAATCCAAATTCAAAATAGGTTTTGCCGCCTGGAATGAATTTTATCCCGATAATTCTGAAGAAGAATTGTACTATTTGGAAGCCAATTACGAGAAGAAAACTGTTAATTACCAACACCGAAACAATCCAAATTACGATTCGAAAGCCATACTGAGAACGAGTTTTTTTACTGCAAAAAGAATCAAGCAGATTCGGAATTTATTTGAACTTACTTCTTGGGCTAAGTATTTTGATTATGATGATATTGATGAATTACGCAAGGAAATTATAGAGGAATTAATTTTTACCAATAAAACATTGGAAGAAATAAAAAGAGAAATACAATGAGCCGAAACAACGAAAAAAACATAAAGAAACACAACGACAAACTGCACAAAGCTCAAGACAAGGCCAAGAAAGCAGCGATGGATCGTAAGGAAAAACTAAAACAAATCACTAAAAAATTCAATGAAGGGAAGTCTTCTGAGGATAATCAAATCTAACAATGATGGACAAAAATAAATTTAGCGAATTAAAAAATGGTGTTCAGGAGATAATCGATTTTATTGCCAGTAAAAATGCTAAGGAAGCCAGTAATAAATTGGTTGAAGTTAGTGAGGAACTAGATGAAATGTTGGATCATGCCGAAGAGGATGAAGATCTTATTGAAATCAGTAAATATCAAGTGTTGCTGAATCAATTGCACCAAAGAATCGTTTTGCTTGACGGACATATATAATTCATAAATTATTGATTTTTTTAAATAGAATATGACTTCCAAAAAATGTTATTGTGGTTCTCAGAAATCTTTTGAATCGTGTTGTGGTCTTTATATTAGTGGAGAACAACGTGCGCCAACCGCTTTGGCATTGATGAAATCGAGATATTCGGCCTACGCAACTCATCAGGCAGATTATTTATTGGCGACAACACATAGTAGCGAAAGGAAATATTACTCCAGAGAAGAAATTTTGCATTGGGCGACAGCCAATAAATGGCAAAAACTGGAAATTATCTCAGCCACAGAAAATACCGTGGAATTCAAAGCATATTTTATTGATGAAAATAATGTAAATCACGTTCATTACGAATTTTCAACTTTTAAACAGGAAAATGGGAGTTGGTTTTATGTGGATGGAAAGTTTAAATAATATAAGATTTTATGAAAAAGTGGATTCAATTATTGCCAATTGTATTGCTTATTATTGGTTGCAAAAGTGCAGTAAAAGTTCCGAATGAGGCTGCGAAAGCAGAACCTACTTTTGCCTACAAACAGCAAATGGAGAATTTGGAGAAAGGTATTTACTTTAGAGGAAATGGTAATGAACCCGATTGGAATTTGAAAATATCCGAGAAAACCATTGAATTCACTTCTTTGATACCAGGTTTTGCAACATATACAGGAAATCACGTTGAGCCTCTTCGTGCCATGGATGCAAATGTAAAAATGTATCGCGTTACAACTGGAACTGTAACAATGATTATCCAAATCATGCAACAGGAATGTGTAAATACGATGTCTGGTGACAAATCGAATTATTCTGTTCGAATTGAAATTGTGAAAAATAATAACTCAACATTCTTGAGTGGTTGCGGAAACTATATTACCGATTCTCGTTTGCACGATATTTGGGTTTTGGAACAATTAAATGGACAAAAGGTGAGTTTGGCAGATTTTACTAAAGAATTACCTAATCTTGAAATAAACAGTTCGACCAATCAATTCATGGGGTTTGCAGGTTGCAACAGAATGAATGGAACGATTTTCTTTGAAAGAGGATTGCTTCGATTTGTAAATACTATAACTACTCGAATGGCTTGCGGAGCTAATAATAAAGAAAATGAATTCCTAAAAACATTACAAAGCACAACCAATTATAAAGTGGAAAATTTGCGATTAATACTTACTAATCAATCGGGAKAAGAATTGATTTTCAAAAAAGTAGATTAATCATTTTAAACAAAAAGTTTAATTTTTTTTAACCATTAAGAAATTAAGATTCATTAAGCATTAACTCTAAATGAATCTTAATTTCTTAATGGTTATCTTTTTTTTTAGCTCACTAAATTATATGTTTCATTTAATTAAAGCCTTTTAACGTAAAATTATAAATTGTTAGCGCTGAGTTCATTTAAAAATAATCTAAATTTATGATTATGAACACTACGATAAAAAAGGGATTCTATTTTAAAAGCTACGAAGCTCCGTTTCAATCTCCATTTGATAAGCTTTTTGCTATTTTCAAAGAGCTTATTACACACACTTCGGGAGATTTTGATGAAGCTATCAGTTGGCTACGCGAATTGGATAAAGAATATAAACTAACCGATTCATCCTATACCATCGACGATTTTATTGAGGATTTGAAGAAAAAAGGATACATCCGAGAAGAACTCAAAGATGACGGAACTTCAGGCTTGGGAATTACTGCCAAAACAGAGCGAGCGATACGTCAACAAGCTTTAGAAAATATTTTCGGAAATATTAAAAAATCGGGTAGCGGTAACCACAAAACCAAACATGTTGGAAATGGTGATGAACATACGGGAGAATTTCGAGAGTTTCATTTTGGAGATGGATTAGAACGTATTTCATTGACTGAAAGTCTTCGTAATGCCCAAATCAATAATGGAGTGGCTGATTTTATGTTGACAGAAAATGATTTGGTCGTCGAAGAAACCCGTTACAAATCTCAAATGAGTACTGTTTTGATGATTGACATCAGTCACAGTATGATTCTGTATGGAGAAGACCGCATAACTCCCGCCAAGAAAGTGGCAATGGCTTTGGCCGAATTAATCACTACCCGTTATCCAAAAGACACACTCGATATTCTTGTTTTTGGAGATGATGCTTGGAGGATTTCCATTCGGGATTTACCTTATCTAAAAGTCGGTCCATTTCACACCAATACCGTTGCCGGTTTGCAATTGGCAATGGACTTATTGCGTAGAAAACGAAATACCAACAAACAGATCTTTATGATTACCGACGGCAAACCAAGCTGTGTCAGAGAAAAAGACGGATCTTATTATATGAACAGCAACGGTCTCGACCATTACATCGTTGAAAAATGTTATACCCAAGCACAACAAGCCAGAAAACTTCATATTCCGATAACGACTTTTATGATTGCCAATGATCCTTATCTGCAAAAATTTGTAAATAAGTTTACCGAAGCCAATCAGGGAAAAGCGTTCTACACCGGATTGAAAGGTTTGGGCGAAATGATTTTTGAGGATTATGAAACCAATAGAAAGAAAAGGATTAAATAAAGTTCAATTTCAATGGCAATATCAATTTCAATAAAAAATATGAAGATAGAAAACATAAATACACTAGGAGAATTAAAGAAATCAGGATACGTAAGCAAAAGCATCAAAGATGAATTGCGTTACAACTTGAGAGCGAAAATCAAATCAGGGAAACCTACTTTTGAAGGGGTTCACGGTTTTGAAAACACCGTAATTCCCGAGTTGGAAAGGGCTATTTTGTCGCGCCATAATATCAATTTATTGGGACTTCGTGGACAAGCCAAAACGAGACTGGCTAGAAAAATGGTTGAACTTTTGGATGAATATATTCCGTATGTGACAGACTCCGAAATAAATGATGACCCCTTTCATCCATTATCACGTTTTGCAAAAGACATCATTGCTGTAAAAGGTGATGAAACTCCAATCTCATGGTTACACAGAAACGATCGTTTTTTCGAAAAACTCGCCACTCCAGATGTAACTGTTGCTGATTTAATAGGCGATGTCGATCCCATAAAAGCAGCAAATTTAAAATTATCCTATGCCGATGATCGCGTCATCCATTTTGGGATGATTCCACGTGCCAACCGCTGTATTTTTGTAATTAACGAATTACCAGATTTGCAAGCAAGGATTCAAGTAGCTTTGTTTAATATACTGCAGGAAGGTGACATACAAATTCGCGGATTCAAATTGAGAATGCCACTCGACATGCAATTTATCTTTACCGCCAATCCTGAAGATTATACCAATAGAGGTAGTATTGTAACACCACTAAAAGACAGGATAGGTTCACAAATCTTGACACATTATCCTCAAGATATCAATATTGCCCGAACCATTACAACACAGGAAGCAAAGCTTGATAAAGTCCAAAGCGACTTGGTTTACATTCCGTCTTTGGCCAGGGATTTATTGGAGCAAATTAGTTTTGAAGCGCGAGAAAGCGAATTCATTGATAATAAAAGTGGTGTAAGTGCCAGATTGAGCATTACAGCTTATGAAAATTTATTAAGTACTGCCGAACGCCGTGCTTTACGATCCGGAATAGATACAACGAATTTACGTTTGTCTGACTTTATGGGGATTATTCCTTCCATAACCGGTAAGGTTGAATTGGTTTACGAAGGAGAACAGGAGGGAGCTGCCATTGTGGCGCAACGCTTGATAAATGATGCTATTCATACTTTTTTTCCAGCCTATTTTCCAAAAATTGAGCGATTGGAAAAGCAAGGAGAAAAAACTCCTTACACCGATATTTTGGATTGGTTTTTCACCGAAAGCGGTTTTGAATTATTGGATGATTGCACCGATGAGGAATACAAAACTATTTTGGACAGTATTGCTCCACTCGAAAAATTAATTGAAAAATATCAACCTCAATTAGAAAAGCGAGATCGTTATTTTATGAAAGAGTTCATTTTGTGGGGATTGGTTGAATACAAAAAACTAAGTAAAGACCGCATATCCGAAGGATATCAATTCAAGGATATTTTTGGAAGTTATATTAGTAAATTATAACTAACTGGAGTAGTAAAAGTTAACACGAATTACACTAATTAGCACAAATTCTTTGTATCGTAAAAAAAAGATACTAATTCGTGCTAATTAGTGTATTTTGTGTTTTTTGGTTAAGATTTGAGTTGCTGAATGTTCCATTATTTCACTTCTAATATTTTTTGGCTGTAATATGCTATTTCATTTGTTATTTTTCCTTTATCATCAAAAGTATCAATGAACATCATAGGTAAGACTATACTTTTTTTATCTGATTTTCGGATTAATCTAATTTTCCACCATGATTGAACAACTCTGGCATCGTCCAATTCGTAATGCAGATAATCAGGATATCCCACTTGATCAATGCTTACTAGATCATACATTTCAAACATTTTTTTATCATTTTCCTTTTGTTCTGCCAAGGTGTATTGTTTATTAATGTCGGGGTTATTAATATCTATAAAAGTAGCTTTGTCATCATAATACTTATAAGCTTTATCAAAATCTTTGTTTTCAAATGCATATACCATTTTCCGCACAGAATTAATATTTTCATGGTGGTTGTAGATTTGACCATTTGTTCTGTCTGCAAAACTTTGATTAATTTCATCATTCACAGTACTGGTCGAATAGTTAATCATCATTTTTATTTTATTGTCTTTATTTACTGTAAATAAACGATGAATTGGTCTGTCAATCTTCACACCTGTTTCTTTCTGTACTCCTTTCATATCCTCCCAAGTCTGTACCCAAACTAAATCTTTTTGATCAGCATCTTTATATTCAAGTGCATCAGGATAAGCGCCTTTGGATCTTTTGATACTTGGATAGTCTATGTTGTCTTTCCATGTTTTAACAGTCTTTAAATAAGCAGCTTTGTCCATTCCTTTATCATCCTTATTGGTAGATGTTCCACTATAATACTTAAAATCATCAGCTAAATAGCTGGCTACTTTATCAGTGTTCCCACTAACAAATGCTTGCGTCATGTCTTCTACCGTAGTAATAGCTGGATGCTCTACATAAATGGTACCGTTAGGTTTTTTTTGAGCGTATGTGATGCATGTCGCAATCAACAATACTGTTGCAATAAAGTTTTTCATGTTTAGTTAAATTTTTAGTTAAAAAAAGAATTAAATTTAACAAAAATTAATTGATTATCAGTATTTTACGTGTTATTTATTTTAAATGTGGCGTTACTGATTTTAATTAGTCTACCTTGCCGCGTTGGAACTATTTTTAAGTCCATCAAAATGGATATGGAAAATAGTTTTGAAGCTTTGATTGCTACTTATATAGAAAATAAAGTGGGCATATCAGAAAATTTCTTAAGCGATGATTTGGCCAATAATTTAAAGCAGAATTTATATACTTTAAATAAAAATAGTCAATTAGCAGCTGCAGGCATAGGTAATTCAGAGAAGTTGGCATATGATGGTGCCATTCGAAGCGATTCGATCTATTGGCTTGACAAAAAAAACAATAATGCGTTTGAGAATGAGTTTTTTATACAAATAGAAGCTTTTATACTTTATTTGAACCAAAGTTGTTATGCTGGAATTACGGGTTATGAATTCCATTATTCGTTGTATGAAGTAGGGGATTTCTATCTAAAACATCTTGACCAATTTAAAAACAATCCGAGTCGAAAATACTCTATGATCAGTTATTTAAATAGTGATTGGCAAGAAAGTGATGGGGGAGAACTACTCATTCATCAATTGGATAACAATCAAAAAATTAGTCCAACTCAAGGCAAAACTGTTTTTTTTAAAAGTGATGAACTAGTACATGAAGTTCTGGTTACTCAAAACACTAGGATGAGCATTACAGGTTGGTTAAAAAGTGATCGATAATCAGTGAAAAAGTAATGCGATCATAATCTCGAGAAAGATTAATATGATAACAATCCATTCCAAACGGGAGCTTTCACGAACATTTAAAACATCGGTAAAAAGCCTTAGATTATCTTCCACGATATCCAATCTATAATCAAGATCCTTAAAACGTGGATTTATATCAAAATTGGATTTGAGATGACGGTTTAATAGATTGAGTTCTTCATTATCCCAAACCAAATTGGGGTCATCAAGAATATAAAGATTGTCAACAATACTGTTTTTAACATTCAATACTTTTCCGATGTATTTGAGTAGATTGATTTTAGAAATACTCAATTTTCCGCGTTGTTCCAACTCCAATATGTATTCTTTGGAAGAAGTAATGAGGGCATCTGTCAACTCCTCATAATAGTCAAGTGCCACAGATTGTGCGATATTAAGCATTACGGTTTTCAAAACTGAAGGATTAACGTATGGAACCGAAACATAATCATTCTTGATGAGCAGTTTTGGATTGTTTTCGTCAATTTGAATTCTATATTCTTCAAACAAATCCAGAAAAACATTTGTGGAAGCATAATTTTTGACAAAATCAGTAAATTCTTTTTTTTCGGCTATCGTAAAATTTGCAAACACAACTACTCCATAATCAAATATATAGAGGTAACGTTTATCATTCGCCAAAACATAAAAAATTTCAGAGGGAGAACTTGAGTGGGGCTCAATACCAAATTCGGTTCTTAATTTTTTTATATTAAAAGCTTCCGTCATTTGAACGGCTTCAATTTTTATAAAATTGGATTCCTTCATGCTGGCTATTTTTATCTAATTATCTAGCTTAAAGTTAGCTATAATTTCTGTTTTATAAAATGATGAACCTTCTTTATTTTTGAATCTAATAAGCTGTTATACTTTGAAAAAAAAGGACCTTATTGATTTTAGATTTAGTTAAAATGCGTAAATTAGTATGTTGAAAATCAATAAAATGATGACAAGATGAAAGAGATAGAAAAACAATTGCCAACAAATGGACTGGATTCTATAAAAGCCGATAAAAACAAATTACCTGATTCCCTTTTATATCCACCAGAAGAAGATATTTATAGAAAATTCCACAAAGAAAGTGACATAGATCCGGAAGATATTACTAAAAAGAAAGCTCCGGTAGAAATCAGCCATGTCAGTGAACTGAACCAAAAGGAATTTGACGAAGATATGTCTGGTGCCGATTTGGACATTCCAGGTTCGGAGTTCGATGATGAATTTGAAAACTCAGGGAACGAAGATGAGGAAAATAGTCATTATAGCATTGGTGGAGACAATCATAGCAATTTGGAAGAAAACGAATAAATTAAACTGTCCTTAAACCTGAAAGGGGATTTTTTGGAACATTCTTAGCTTGAATTAATACTTTAAATTTAAGCCCCATATCCATTAATAATCTATAGTTTATATTTGATTCCTCTATAGCCTTAGATGCATCACCCAAAGCGTTGGATAAGTTTTTGTTTTGATATTCTTTTAGGCCAAGAGACAATAGGAATGAAGCTTGATTTGTCATTCCACAATAACTGAGACCATTTATATTTCCCCAATTTATTAAGGCCGAAAAATTTATGTGGGCAGTAATGTCTTGTTCTCCTATGAATTGGTATGGATTATCGTTTTTATGGTGCTTATAATAACATAAAAGTGTGCCGGAATCCCTGTGTTTTTCATATAATTCTGAGGAAATATCACCATAATCAATAGTAATTATATATCCTTTGTTTATGGCTTGGGCAATTTCTTCTATCCAAGAAAGAGCTTCCAAATTTACTTCTGTTCGAAATCCTTTTGGCAATTTTACATCCAAATCGATGAAATAATCAACGAGTTCTTTATTGGCAGGCTTCAAAACTTCAATAAAACCATCTAAATAATCCACAAAAACTTCCATCAATTCATCTTCCATAACCACTTGATGCACAGAAAAATTATCAATTACTTCATTGGATAAAAGGCAGCCATTGATTTCTGGAATTTCATGAATGGATTTGTACCAATTTACCTTTTCATTTAAATGCATTTTTTCTCTTTCTTGCATACCAGAACTCTTTTCGATAATGCAATAGGATAAAACATCATATAGTTTAGGGTTATTGTTTTTTAGATAATCTAAAATATCATGGCATAATAGTCCAGTTCCAGCTCCAAATTCAACAATTTTTATGGGGTTTTTATCTAAATTCTGCCACATTTCTTCAATTTGGCGGCCAAGCATCGCTCCAAAGGCATCAGAAAGATAAGCGCTGGTATAAAAATCACCATCTGCACCAATCTTACTTCGAGAAGAAGTATAATATCCTAAATTAGGATAATACAAAGCCATCTCCATAAAATCCCGAAACGATATTGGGCCTTCTTGATGAATCCGTTGTATTATTATATCTGACAAGGACATCGGACTTAAATAATAATTTAAAGTTTTTCTTATTCAAAAAGAGTAATGGAAAACCAAGACTATGATTGTCTACTGCTTTCTATGAATAACTTTTCTAAAATATGTGCAGCCTCATTGTCTGAATTTGCAGAAAAACCAGATACAAAAACACCCTTTTTACCTGAAATGGAAATTATACCATAAACAACAGATTCTTCATCTGGATCCGAGTCTCCTTCATAACGATATACATGAGCAACAGTAAATTCCTTCGGGTTTGTTTTGATGGCTTCGGTATGAAGGTTAAAATCATGAGTAAAACCTTTTTCTTTTAAATCATTTAAGGCTTCCAAAACAGTGGTATAATGATAGGTTGGTTTCATAACGACAGAAATTAATAATTAATATTAAAGATAACTATTTTGTTTTTAATAGATTATGAAAACGATGTTAAAGTGAAAGAGCTATTCTTGATAAACCTTGATTAATGTTGTAGATTTGCACCGCAGACCGCCTTATCGTCGTCTCGTTTAATCGGGAGGGAGGAAAGTCCGGACACCATAGAGAAGCATAGCGGGTAACACCCGTCGGTCCCGATTTATCGGGGTTAGGACAAGTGCAACAGAAAGTATGTACAGGTAATGCTGTAGTGAAACCAGGTAAACTCTATGCGGTGAAATATCAAGTATATCAGTTTTTAAGGGCTTCTCGTCCGTTGCTGAAGGGTAGATAGCTTGAGTCCAGCAGTAATGCTGGATCTAGATAAATGATAAGGTATCATCGTGAGATGAGAACAGAATCCGGCTTATAGGTCTGCATTTTTTTTACTGTTTTTCATGTTTATTTGTTATTTTTAATCAAAAAAATATGAAAAATTTTCCTTTTTTGTCTTCATCACAGTCCCTTTTACTTTTTAGAATTGCTTTACCATTATTGTTTGTAGCCCACGCTGTTACTAGAATTGGTAATGGAACAATAGACCGATTTGCTGGTTTCCTTTCTACGAAGGGCTTCTATGCAACTACAGCCATGGTTTGGGGAATTACCGCTTATGAAATTATCGGAGGAATTGCACTGGCTTTTGGTTATTATACAAAGTATTTATCCCTCGGATTTATTTTAATGTTAATAATGGGAAATATTATCATTCATTATGATAATGGTTGGTGGGTTGGTGAACACGGTGAAGGAGGAATGGAGTATAGTTGTGCTCTAATTTTGGGGTTGATTGTGATTGCGGCTACTAAAAATAAAAAAGTATAACTTTTATTTTGATATAAACAGTTTTTATTGCCTAGTTTAAAAAAGTAAAAGCCCCAGCAATTGCAAGGGCTTTGGTTATATAATATTCTTTGGCAGATTAACCTTCGTCGTCTTCAGTGTCTTTTAGAGTTGATTCATCGTCTATTTCTTCCTCTTCGGTTGAATCCAATTCAAAGAAACTAAAAATAGAACCACCATAACTTTTCTGGAAAGAGAAATTAATCATATGATCCAGTTTGGTGTACTTGGAATGCTCTATAACCATCATACCTTCTTCATTGAGTAATCCTTTATCAAAAACCAATATAACAATCCTTTCAAATGTTTTTTGGTCTAAACCATAAGGAGGATCGGCAAAAATAATATCGTAAGTCGTTTTGTTTTTTTCTAAAAAAGAGAAAACATCGCTTTTGGTGGCAGCAATATTAAAATCATATTCTGATGCCACTTGTTTAATGAATTTTACACAACCAAAATCGCCATCAACTGAGGTAATTGGTGTACTTCCTCGTGAAGCAAACTCATAGCTGATATTGCCTGTTCCAGCAAATAAATCCAATACTTTTAACCCTTCGAAGCTGAAATGGTTATTCAAAACATTGAATAATGCTTCTTTGGACATATCGGTGGTAGGTCGAACGGGGAGTCCTTTTGGTGGAGAAATGCGTCTTCCTTTGTATTTTCCAGATATGATTCTCATGAGTTAAAAAGTATAAAATGTTGCTGATTTTGTGCGGTTGAAAAGGAATTGCTTTTTTGTAAATCAGTTACATTAAAGAAAGAAACGTTTCTAATGTATTTGAAAGCGATTTTATAAAAATCATCATCTTCAGAAATGGCTCCTAATAGTTCCAATTGAAAACTTTCGGGATTCATATTTAATTGTTCTGCTGTAAAAAGCAGATAGTAAATAAAATCCTCTGGCGTTTTATATTCGAATGAATTAAATAAAAGTAATTTTTGATTCTGAATCACAATAATTTCAAAATGTCCAGGATTAAAATGGACAATCATTTTCTTATTGTCATTGTTTTTGGATGCATCCAAAAGCTTTGAAACCAATATACTATTGGCGTGCTTGTAATCGAAAGTGCCAAATTGATCAATAAAAAAGTTATTGATATTCACATAAGGAATGTAAACCGCATTCATTTGATAATTGTTGATTTCATCAAAAGCAAAAAAGTCGGTTTCAAAAACTTTGGTATTGTATTGCAAATAACTGCCTAGAAAATTTTCATCAAATAGGGCAGTGGGAACAAAGGTTGAAAGATTGTTATTATGAATCACCTGAATTTCATCATATTGGTCATTCAATTCCGGATAATTTTTAAAAGCATCCGAAAACAATTCCTCAATTTTGGTCGATTTATGAAAAGTATCAAAATGAATTTCATTTATCGATACAATCCTATTATGAAGTGTGTCAAAGCAACAAAAAGAAAGCCCAGTCAGTGAAACCTGAATGGAAAGCTTTTTGTATTTTTTATCGGTTATATTAATGTTCATAGTGTCTTTTTGCAACAATGCAAACTTACGAATTAAAAAGGCAATGGCAATATGTAAAATTAATTGCGATGGCAATATCAATTGGAATTGGTGTCTTTCAATTTCAATAGACAGAGACAAAAGGATGATTCGTCATATTAGTGACCGTGGCAAGCGTGGCTCAGAATACGGCTAAACAAGTTAATAAACGTGGTAAACGAGGTTCTAAAGGTGGTTTACGACGTTATAGGACGTGGCTAATAGAGTTCGAAAGGTGGCTGACCACGTTATAGAACGTGGCAAATGAGGTTCTAAAGGTGGTTGACCACGTTATAGGACGTGGCAGACGAGGTTGAAAAGGTGGCTGACCACGTTATGGCAATGGAAAAGCGGTGCTCTGATGATAGTGTACCACGTTACAAAAACAATAGATCGGATTTAATTTTGCTGTAAATCATGTATCTCACCTGTTTCATAGAGAGACAATTTTAAAAAGTGAAGTTTTATCCAAAATAAAAACCATATTGGCTCTTTAGCCCTGATGGAAGTGGTATCTCCCGATTTAGAAAAACAAGGCTTTTTTACCGTAGTTTTTGTTAATCGGGAAATATAGCGGACAGCAGGAACCCATATTTCCCAATAAAGCCAATTCTTTCGCTCCATCTTATTTATGCATGTTTTTGAAATTACCATGAAAATTGATTTTTGAAATTACCATTGAAATAGCCTTACTTTGCAATCAAAATATACCCAATGAACTCCTCCTTATTTTATAGCCATTTACAGAGAAAATTTCCTTTTCAGCCAACATACAATCAGGATATATTTTTTCAAAAAATAGCTATTTTCTTGACCGACACTCAAAATGAGACCATTTTTGTACTGAAAGGATATGCTGGAACCGGAAAAACGACGGTTATTTCGACTATCGTAAATAGTTTATTGGAGATTAATAAGAAGTATGTTTTGCTGGCTCCAACTGGTCGCGCAGCTAAAGTAATTGCCAATTATTCGAATAAACCAGCCTTTACGATTCATAAAAAAATCTATTTTCCGAAGAAGAATTCTGGTGGAGGCGTTTCGTTTACTTTACAGCAAAACAAACATAAAAATACGGTTTTCATAGTCGATGAAGCATCGATGATTTCGGATACGAATTCGGATTCCAAATTGTATGAAAACGGTTCTTTGCTAGATGATTTGATTTCATATGTGTACTCGGGAACTAACTGCAAAATGATACTGTTGGGAGATACTGCTCAGTTACCGCCTGTGAACTTGGATATTAGCCCGGCTTTGGATATTCATACACTTAGTATCAATTACAATAAAGAGGTTGAATATATTGAACTTGATGAAGTAATGCGTCAGGAGGAAAACTCCGGAATTTTGCATAATGCGACTGAATTGAGGGAACTATTGAAGGACACTTTTATAACCGAATTCAAATTCAATGTTCGGAAATTTAAAGACATTGTTCGTTTGGTTGACGGATATGATATTCAAGATGCGATTAATTCCGCTTACAGTAATTTTAGTATCGAAGACACCGCTTTTATTGTTCGTTCCAATAAAAGAGCGAATCAATATAATGAGCAAATCCGAACAAAAATTCTCGATAAAGAAAGTGAATTGTCAACTGGAGATTTCTTGATGGTGGTGAAGAATAATTATTTTTGGCTAAAGGATTCGGATGAAGCCGGATTTATTGCCAATGGTGATATTATTGAGATTTTGGAAATGTTTGGAATACAGGAATTATATGGTTTTAAATTTGCGAAAGTAAAAATCCGAATGATTGATTATCCCGATCAGAAACCCTTTGAAACCGTGCTTTTGATGGATACCATAAAAAGTGAATCACCTTCTTTAACCTTCGAAGAATCCAATAGACTGTATCAAGAAGTGATGTTGGATTATGAAAGTGAAACGACAAAGTATAAAAAATTTCAAAAGGTAAAGGAAAACGAATATTTCAATGCTCTACAAGTTAAATTTTCTTATGCTATTACTTGTCACAAATCTCAAGGAGGGCAGTGGAATACAGTCTTTATAGAGCAACCGTATTTGCCGAATGGTATTGACCGAGATTATATTCGATGGTTGTATACCGCTATGACAAGAGCCAAAAATAAGCTATATTTGATAGGTTTTAAGGATGAGAGCTTTGTGGAATGATTAAAAAATTAACCACAGATTCGCAGATCTTGAATGAATAATAGATAACTATAGATTTATAAAAAAATCTGCAAATCTGCGGTAAAAAAAATAAATACAATGAACACACTAAACGACTTACATAAAATATCAGGTTCATTTTCAAATACTGAAAAAATGCCTGTACTGTTTTTGGGACACGGAAGTCCAATGAATGCCATTGAGGAAAATCAGTTTGTGACTGGTTTTAGAAATTTGGCTAAAACGTTGCCCAAACCCAATGCTATTTTGTGTATTTCGGCACATTGGTTTACTAGCGGAACTAAAGTTACAGCAATGGAAATGCCAAGAACAATTCATGATTTTGGAGGTTTTCCACAAGAATTATTTGATGTACAATATCCTGCCAAAGGGAGTCCTGAACTAGCTACAATTACCCAAGAATTGTTATCGCCAACGGCTGTAGAACTAGATCAACATTGGGGTTTGGACCATGGTGCCTGGAGTGTAATTAAACATTTATATCCTGACGCTAATATACCTGTAATTCAGACGAGTATAGATTATACAAAATCTGGACAATACCATTTTGATTTGGCTCAAAAACTAAGTGCTTTGCGTAGTAAAGGAATCCTAATTGTTGGTAGTGGAAATATCATCCATAATTTGAGAATGGTAGATTTTAGAAATATCAATACCGATAATTATGGTTACGATTGGGCAGTAGAAGCCAGAGCCGATATAAACAATTATTTACTCGATGGCAATTTCCAACCGCTTATTGATTTTGAAAAACAGAGCAAAGCTTTTCAATTATCAATTCCAACGCCAGACCATTATTTACCTTTGATTTATACTTTGGGACTAAAAGGAAAATCAGAAGAATTGAGTTTGTTTAATGACAAATTGGTAGCAGGTTCGTTGAGTATGACTTCGGTGAAGGTTATGTAAATTGAATTTATAGAAAACCTTATATTTGAAAACTAAACTACAATAGAAGAATAAGTAAAAATGAAAATAATAGCAGTCATTCCAGCCCGTTACGCATCTACAAGATTTCCAGCAAAATTGATGCAGGATCTAGGAGGTAAAACGGTAATTTTAAGAACCTATGAAGCTGCCATAAACACTCAATTGTTTGATGATGTTTTTGTGGTAACCGATTCCGATTTGATTTTTGATGAAATTGTTTCCAATGGAGGAAAAGCGATTAGAAGTATTAAAGAGCATGAGTCGGGGAGTGACCGTATTGCTGAGGCGGTTGAAAATTTAGATGTTGATATTGTTATCAATGTACAAGGAGATGAGCCATTTATTGATAAAGATCCTTTGGCAAAAGTCATCGAAGTTTTTAAAAATGATACTTTAAAACAAGTTGATTTGGCTTCTTTGATGAGAGAGATAAAAAATGAAGACGAAATCAACAATCCGAATAATGTAAAAGTAGTAGTGGATCAAAACGGATTTGCATTGTATTTTTCCCGTTCGGTGATTCCATATCCAAGAGAGGTAAATGTTGGTGTTCGTTATATGCAGCATATCGGAATTTATGCTTTTAGAAAACAAGCCCTTTTGGATTTTTATAGTTTACCTATGAAATCATTGGAGGCCTCCGAAAAATTAGAACAATTACGTTATCTGGAATTTGGAAAACGTATCAAAATGGTTGAAACTGCACATGTTGGAATTGGAATTGACACAGCTGAAGATTTGGAAAAAGCTCGAAAAATGATAGGATAAAAAAAATCCCGATTCAAAGGTTTTAAATATAATCTTTGAATCGGGATTTTTATTTTTTTGGAACAAATTAATAGTGTAATCCAAATCCAAAAGCATACAAAGGATCTTTCGAATCATAAGGAACATCTTCCTTTTGATTTCGAACAGCCTCCATCGATGAAGGTAATTCAAAAGGTAGTTTTCCTTCGGGCTTGGCAACGCCAAAAATAACATCCAAAAGTGCTGCATCACTTGCTCCATAATTTCCGAAAACAGCTTTAGCAGTACTATTTATTTCAGGAAATACAGCAGGACGGTCCAAGTAAATGTCCACAATAGTTGGTACTGTTTTGCAAAGTGTCAAAACATCTTCTAAATCCTTTCCTTTAAAATCCAAATCACCATGATGAAATCCTTTGGCAAACGGATTGTCCGTATCAAGAGGAACCCAAGGAGTATTTAAACGGATAATCGCGATATCAGCTTGCTCAGGTAAAGCAACAATAATACCGTATTGTGAAGCAATTTTTGGATMTATATTTTTTACATAAATCTTTAATTTATTTGATACAGACAAAGGAAGTTTTAAATCGTTTTTCAATAATGTCATTGAGCGACGTTGAGTATCTTCTCCTAATTTTTTAAAATCTGAGCGACCTACAATTTTAGTTGCATTATCTACATCAATATAAGGGTTGTCAAATAAACCCAAAATGAATTTTTGGCGCAATAATCTTCTAACCGATTGATCAATTCTTGATTCCTTAATTTTTCCTTCTTTTACTAATTGAACAATATATTGAGGGCAATTCTCTCCACCAAATTGATCACAACCAGCATCAATTATCTTTTTTACTCTTTCAATTTCGCTAAGGTTTTCAACTCCCCAAGCTCTTGCAGGCCATATTACAGCTCCCATATGTGTATCTGAAACTAGGCCCCAATCGGTACAAACTACTCCATCGAATTTGTATCTATCACGAAGTAATTTGGTTATAATGTCCTTATTATAAGAGAACCCAACATTCTCTGAAGTTTGGTCTGTTGGTACTCCATAATATGGCATAATGCAAGCCGTATTTGCTTTGAATGCAGCTTCAAAAGGAATTAAATGATAATTGAAATTTTTCCCAGGATACACCTGACCTTTTTGATATTGAAAATGTGGATCCAAACCTTCTTTTTGAGGACCGCCACCTGAAAAATGTTTAGTCATACAAGCCACACTTGTATTCCCCAATTGTTTCCCCTGAAAGCCTAAAATGTAAGCTTCAATCATTCGAGCAGATATATTGGCATCTTCACCAAAAGTCCCACTTACACGGGGCCAGCGTGGTTCTGTAGCCAAATCGGCCATGGGATGTAAAGCTTCACGGATTCCAACGGCCAGATATTCTTGGCGGGCAATATCTCCAAATTTTTGGGTCAATACTGGATCATTTATTGCAGCAAAACCCAACTGCTCTGGCCACTGCGAAAAACCATTAGCTTCCATCGCAAATACATTATTACTGAAATAATGACGTGGATCTGATGCAATGGTTACAGGAATTCCAAGTCTGGATTCTTCTGCAACTTTTTGAATGGCATTATAACCCATTGCCAATTCTTTTACACCTGGTGCTTGCCAATAATTAAAATGATTCATTTTTTTATTTACAATCAAATCTCTTGCGGAAGGTATTCTAGCAGCCATTCCTGTAGCTCCTTCTTGTTTGTCAATACTTCCGTCAGTGTTTATAAGCGTTCCATTAATGAACATCAACCCAGCTTTTTCATCAATATTCATTAGCGAAATGAGATTGTCAATCCGCTTTTCAATTGGAAGATTTATATTTTCATAGGGATCCATTTTTCCGTTTTTATTAAGATCACGGTATTTTGGAGGATCAATAAATGATAATGAAACCAAAGAGGTAACAAATAGTGTTGAGATACACAGTGGCTTAAATTTATTTCTCATTTGAATAATGAATTAAAAATTATTTATAATGTGTTATTTTGACACAATGTACAAACAATTATTTAATTTCAAACAATAAAGTAAACTAAAACTTTGAATGATAGAAAATTATGAGATTAGAATTACGAATATTCAACCGAATTTAAAATCAGATTATATTATTTAAACAATTATATTGAATCCAATTTTTCAATAATAATCAATTCATTATGCACTTCAACTCTAGGGATAGATTGAATTTTGTAGTTATCGTCATTGAAATCTTTAATGAAATTTTGATTTCTAAAATTATCTCCAGCAGTTAAGCACATTGTATTAAAGAGTACAACACCTTTATTTTTGAGCAAAAAGCAAATTCTATTGATGAAAAATTTTTCAAACAAAAAGTTAGGCATTGTTGTATCTTGAAATATATCAATAATAATTAAATCGTAACGGTCTTTTGTTTTTAATACAAACTCAAAAGCATCATCAATTATAATATTAAGATTTTTTATTTCATTAAGCTTAAAGTACTCATTGGCAATATTAATAATGTGTGGATCAATATCAACACCCGTAATTTGCCCCTCAAAATGAATTTCATCTACCAGTGTTTTAATCACGCTACCACCAGCAACTCCAAGTACTAGTGCGTTATCCATTTTGGCAATTTTATCAAATCCAAAGTGTTTTAATCCTTTCCTTAATATACGTTGTAAGCTCCCATAAGAGTAATTGGTGTTTTCGGAATCGAGCACTAATTCACCATTAGCCCATGTTACTTCAATGGTTTTGCTCAAAGTTGATTTAGTTTTAAATATTTTGATAGGAATAATATAACTTAATAATTTACGCAGCATTAATTTAGGTTTTTATCAAAAATAAGATAATAATTATTTAATTTGTATAAAATTATTCACAAATGAAGAGACAAATCTATAAATGGATTTTTGAGAATCTAATGGGCTGGAAAATAGAAGGTAGCTTCGATGAACAAATAAAAAAAAGTGTATTGATGGTTATGCCTCATACTAGTTGGCATGATTTTTATGTAGCCATTATTTGCAGAGGAGCTATTGGTGTCGATATTAATTGGGTTGGAAAGAAAGAATTATTCAGATTTCCTTTTGGATATTTTTTCAAATCTTTAGGAGGAGCTCCACTAGATAGAACAGGAGGATTAAACAAAGTCGAATCCATAGTAAGTATATTTAATTCAAAAGAGACATTTAGATTAGGATTGTCCCCTGAAGGAACACGCAAAAAAGTTGAACAACTCAAAACCGGTTTTTATTATATAGCCCTAAAAGCAAATGTGCCAATCATTCCGGTATCAATAAATTTTGAAAAGAAAGTAGTTGATTTTGGAAAACCATTTTATCCAACTGGTGATATTGAATCTGATTTGTCATGTTTGAATAAACATTTTGTAAATGCAAAGGGTAAAATTCCCCAAAATGGATATAAAGTATCTTAAAATTACACTCGCTGAGAATCGCGTAAAATATTTTTTCTGAATCTTTGTGAAGAATATTCAATTCTCGCGAATTCTAATTTATTTATAATTTGTGCTTGTATTTTGAATTTTCAAGATTTTCTCTATTACTATTTAATTTCTGAAATAAGAAGAGTGGTAATTTATATTTTATTGATTCAAAAAAAAGGAAACTCAATTTATTTTTTAATTCTGTTCGAATATTAAAATTAATTGGGTGAATATATTTTGAAATTACCATT
This sequence comes from Flavobacterium sp. P1_E4, assembly GCF_056405915.1. Taxonomy (NCBI): domain Bacteria; kingdom Pseudomonadati; phylum Bacteroidota; class Flavobacteriia; order Flavobacteriales; family Flavobacteriaceae; genus Flavobacterium; species Flavobacterium sp. P1_E4. The sequence goes on along the minus strand of NZ_JBFUBE010000005.1, from coordinate 184,208 downwards.
TTTATAAAAGAAGACAATTTTTTCTATTTCATCAGTATTTTCATTTTCTGTTGAAGTTTCAATTTTCTTTGATTTTGAAAGTAGACTATTAGATTCAATAGGTATCGGAATTTGAGAAAATAAATCAATTGGAGTAGGGGTGTCAATATTTGAAACTGTAGAATTAGAATTTAAATCTTCACTTGCTTCAGAATTTTTTGGAAAAAATCCCTTTCCATTTAATATCCAATACAAATCTACATCGGGAAAAATTTCAATAATTTTTAGAATAAAATCCAAACTTGGCTTGTTTCTTCCGGAGAGAAGATGAGACATGCTGGAACGCTGTACGCCAATTTTGTCTGCAAACGAAGAAGCATTAAGACTATAATAATCGAGTATAATCTCCAATCTTTTTATGAAATCATCAGTGTTTACCATTGTAAATTATATTTCAAATTAGTGTATTTACAAATGTAATCAAAAGGGGTGTTGCAACCTAATTTACAATGTTAAAACATAAATTAGCAACTTTTAATATTAATGTATTTATGTACATAAATCACGTTAATGTATTGATTAATTATTATTTATGTAAATTATTCAAAATAGTAATTAGGCAAAAATGCTAGTTACGTTTGTATACAATTGACTTTGAAAATATAGTTTACAATTTTAATTTATTATAAAATAGATCAGTTTACAAATGTAAAAATAAAGATGTTTACTTTTGTAAATCAAATATTGTAACATGAATTTAGAAGAACTATTCAATCAAAATAAAGAAAATACAATCCAGGGGCGTTATATTACATTAGAAAATATCGAGCCAATATTAAACAGAGAATCCTTAAAAAAGGACGTAAAAATAATTGGTGAATCTGTTTTAGGAAAACCTATTTATAGTTACCAAAAAGGAACCGGTAAATTGAAAATTTATCTTTGGTCACAAATGCACGGAAACGAAAGCACTACAACGAAAGCATTATTTGATTTTATAAATCTATTGAATAGCGGATCGGATTTGGCTAATCAACTTTTAAATAGTTTTACTTTCTACTGTATACCAATCTTAAATCCTGACGGAGCAAAATCATACACTAGAGTAAATGCCAATGATATAGATTTGAATCGTGATTCACAGAATCTCACACAACCGGAAAGCAAAATATTAAGAGCCGTTTTTGAAGAGTTTAAGCCTGATTACTGTTTTAATCTCCATGATCAACGCACCATTTTTGGAGTTGCCGATACTGGAAAACCTGCTACAGTATCTTTTTTGGCGCCTTCTTATAATGAAGAAAGAGAAGTAAATGAGTCTAGATTGAAAGCTATTAATTTAATAGCAGGGATTAATGACGTTTTACAAAGCTATATCCCAGGTCAAATTGGTCGATTTGATGATTCGTTTAATATTAATTGCATTGGAGATACTTTTCAATACTTAGGTGTACCTACTTTATTGTTTGAGGCAGGGCATTTTCAAGGGGATTACGAGAGAGAATTTACACGAAAATTCGTATTTATATCTCTGCTTTCGAGTTTTATTATTCTCAACGAAAACGATGTAGTTAGCAATATAAATGATAAATATTTGAACATTCCTCAGAATAAAGTCGTTTTTTTTKATTTTATGTATAAAAATKTCAAAATAAATTATGATGGTATCGAAATAATCACGAATTTTGTTGCTCAATATAAAGAAGAGTTAATTGACAATCAAATAAATTTTAATGCTTATATAGTTGAAGTTGGTGATTTAAAAGATTATTATGGTCATTATGAGTACGATGCGAAAGGAGCATCATATAAAGATGATTTTACTAATTTTCCAAAACAAAATCAAAAAGCCGATTTTAATTTAGATGAGAAAGTGTTTTTCGTTAACGGAACAATAATAAAATAATATTTTTGCCGTTTATTTAATTTTTATTTATAAATTTAACTTTTTTAGTATCAAATAACCATATAATAAAAGAATTATGAGTAAGTTTCGTTTAGATGAAGTAGATCACCAGATTTTAGATATGTTGATAGACAACACAAGAGTTCCGTTTACAGACATTGCAAAAAAATTATTGATTTCAGCTGGAACGGTTCATGTAAGAGTTAAAAAAATGGAAGATGCCGGTATCATTATGGGGTCCTCATTAGTCCTTGATTATGATAAATTAGGATATTCATTTATTGCTTATGTAGGTGTTTTTCTTAATAATACTTCTCAAACAAAATTTGTATTAGAGCGTATTAATGAAATTCCTTTTGTGACTGTTGCTTCTGTAACTACAGGAAAATTCAATATATTTTGCAAAATCAGAGCAAAAGATACTAAGCACGCCAAAGACGTTATTTTTATGATAGACGATATAGAAGGTGTGTACAGAACCGAAACTATGATCTCATTAGAAGAAAGTATAAATGATAAAAAGCGTTTGATGCATACCATTTTTAAGGAAATGTAAAAAAATCTTGAATGCTATATTATAAAATATAACCTCAAGTGTAATCTTGGGGTTTTTTTATGCTAAATTAACCAACCAATAAACTAATAGTATAATTATGTATACGTTGCCAAAAATAGAACGTTTTAATCAAAACGTTTTATCTAAATACCACATTTACAATAGTGTATTTATAACATTACCCTTTGATTCTGTTGATAATACGGGAGTTTTACTGCCTATTTTCACTGAACTTTGTGATAATGGATTCAAAAAACAAGAAACCCCAAAAGAAATTTTTGATTTCTTTTCAGATAAATATTTGACTAGCGCAACCGAAAAAGACAAAATTAATTTGATGTTTCACTTTATACAATACATTGAACGCCAAATTGTTTTATTTGATGCTATCGAAGATGCAGCATTTCCAGTGGTAAACAATATGGAAGGTAGAGGATCTCTTCGTGATATTAAAGAGAAGTCAGATGTAAGGGATAATAAAGAGGAACTGATTCATTTTCTGGAGAATTTCAATGTTCGTACTGTTTTAACTGCACACCCAACTCAATTTTACCCTGGACCAGTTTTAGGAATCATAAATGATTTGACAGAAGCAATACGAAACAATAATCTACTGGAAATTAAGCAATTACTTGCGCAATTAGGAAAAACTCCTTTTATTCAAAATGAAAAACCAAATCCTTTTGATGAAGCTGTAAGTTTGATTTGGTATCTAGAAAATGTTTTTTATAACACCTCTGGTGAAATGGTGCATTATTTGCAAAAAAATGTTTTTGAAGGAGAATCGATAAACAATCAACTAATCAAACTTGGGTTTTGGCCAGGGGGAGACCGTGATGGAAACCCATTTGTTACAACCGAAATTACATTGAAAGTAGCTGAACGTTTGAGAACGTCTATTCTAAAATGTTATTATGTCGAGATACGTAATTTAAAGAGAAAACTTACTTTTCCAGTAGTTGATTCTTTAGTTATGGAGTTGGAGCAAAAGTTGTATCGTTCTGTTTTTTATTCTAAAGGTGAAATTTTTATCACGCTTGAAGAATTGAAAACACAATTAAATAAAATAAAAACAATAATAATTGAGCAGCATCAGTCGCTTTATGTAGATCAAATTGATGCTTTGCTTATTAGATTGAATTTGTTTGGTTTTCATTTTGCTACTTTAGATATCAGACAGAACAGTAAAATCCATCAAAGTGTTTTTTATGATATTGTAGATTATTATTCTAAATCCAAAACAAATATTTTTCCGGATAATTATTTCCATCTAACCGAAGATGAGAAAATGGAAGTTTTATCAACTTTAAAAGGAAATTTAGATCCTGCTGATTTTGAAAATGAAATGACAAGATCTACAGTCGAATCAATTCAAGCTATTAAAACCATTCAGGAAAACAATGGAGAATTTGGTGCTAACCGTTATATTATCAGTAATAATGAGAGTGCGCTTAATGTAATGGAAACTTTTTCACTTTTCAAATTATGTAATTGGGAAAATGCTACCGTTGATATTATTCCACTATTTGAATCTGTAGATGATTTACAAAATGCACACTTGGTAATGGAAAAGTTATATACCAATGCTGAATATGCCAAACATTTAATAAACAGAAATAACAAGCAAACGATTATGCTTGGTTTCTCTGACGGTACAAAAGATGGTGGATATTTGATGGCGAATTGGAGTATCTATAAAGCAAAAGAAGCATTAACTGAAATTTCAAGAAAATATGGAATTCATGCAATTTTCTTTGATGGACGTGGTGGGCCTCCAGCTCGTGGTGGTGGAAAAACACATAAATTTTACGCATCACTAGGACCAAATATTGAAAATAACGAAATTCAGATTACAATTCAGGGGCAAACTATTAGTTCTAATTTTGGAACTTTAGATTCTTGTCGCTATAATTTGGAAAACCTTTTGAGTGCAGGTGTTGCCAATCAAGTTTTCAATCAAGGACAAAATGAATTGTCAATAGAAGAAAAAGAAATTTTGGATCAAATGGCCGATTTGGGATATAACAAATATTTAAGTTTTAAAAATCATCCTAAGTTTATTCCTTATTTGGAACAAATGAGTACATTGAAATATTATGCAAAAACCAATATTGGAAGTCGACCATCTAAAAGAAGTAAGTCTGAAACTCTTGATTTTGCTGATTTAAGAGCAATTCCATTTGTGGGTTCTTGGAGTCAATTGAAACAAAATGTACCTGGATTTTTTGGAGTAGGTTCCGCTTTGAAACATTTTGAGGACACCAATCAATGGGAAAAAGCTCAGAATTTATACAATAATTCATTATTTTTTAGAACGTTGTTGGAAAACAGTATGATGTCATTGGCAAAATCATTTTTTCCTTTAACTGCTTATATGAGTAAGGATCCTGAATTTGGAGCTTTTTGGCAAATTATTTATGATGAATTTTTGGAAACAAAAAGATTATTATTAAAAATTGCAGGTCATACAGAACTAATGGAAAACTATCCAGATGGTATAGCTTCTATTCAAATGAGAGAGCGTATTGTGTTGCCTTTGTTGACTATACAACAATATGCTTTGTTAAAAATTAATGAATTGAACAAAGAAGAGAATCCAGATTTAAACCTAATAAAAGTGTACGAGAAAATTGTGACTCGATCTCTATTCGGTAATACAAATGCTAGTAGAAACTCGGCTTAAATTCAAGATTATAGATTTCAATTTTTAAAGAAAATGTTATGAAATCGCCATGATTTACAAGTAAAACACAACTAAAGTTAATCTTGGCGATAACATATTTGCAAAATTTAAATATGAATTAATATGAATTCAAATCAATTACCAGTAAATGAATATTCAAAATTCAATGCGACTTATATAAACGCTCTTGAGAATGTTGAATTATTTGAAGAATTAGAAATCAGTTTACATGATTTCATCAAATTTGTACAAAACATTCCATTGGATAAATTTGATTATAGTTATGCTGAAGGAAAATGGACAATTAAAGAAATTATTCAACATATCATTGATGCCGAAAGAATTTTTGCATATCGAGCACTTCGAATTTCCAGAAATGACAAAACGCCATTACCTGGATTTGAAGAAAATGATTATGTTGACAATACTGATGCAAAGAGCAGAAGTATACAGGATTTATTAACTGAGTTTTCTGCTGTAAGACATTCCAACTTACTAATGTTTAAAAGTTTTTCTGATGAACAATTGAGAAGAATAGGAATTGCATCACAACATGAAGTTTCAGTAAGAGCCTTAGGGTTTTTAATTATTGGTCATATGAAACATCATCAAAGAGTTTTTGGAGAGAGGTATTTATAAAATTCAAACAATTAGTTTTATTCAAAACAACTTGACCAAATTTTTAACTTATTCTCAAAAGGCATAGTATTTGCGGGACTAGTTGAAGGCATTACAAAATAAGTAATGCCTTCCATCTGTCCGAGTTTTTTATAAAAAAATGCATGGCTTTGTTTTCCATTAAAAACAATTTTGTTGATTGATGGAAATTTTTTCAGTAAATCATGAAAATCATTTTCTTTTTGATTTTTGATATGAATATCCAAACTTCCTTTTCTTTCACAGTTTTCCAAAACATCCCACAACCCAATTTTATTCGATTGCAGAATTTTAATTTTTTCTTCAAAATTTTCAGGAATGGGTAATGCATCAAAAAAGGTATAGATTATTTTCCAAAAATGATTTCTTGGATTTGCATAGTATTCCTGTTTAGCAAGAGATACAGTTCCAGGCATTGTTCCTAAAATCAAAACTTCAGTATTTGAATCTATAAAATGTGGAAAAGAATATATTGCCATAAAATTCGAAATTTGAATTTGTATTCATTTGGTCTTTGTTATTTTTATTTCAAACCGATTTTTTTTAATCTAGAATTTATTGCACCCTGATTTCTGCCAAACAGCAAAGATAACTCATTTATTCTTTTTCCTTCATGATATAAACTCTCAAGTTTTAAATCTTCTTCTGTGTTCCATTTTTTATAAGCTTCAGAATGAGTCGATCTTATATCTTTTACGGAATAGGCTTTTTCGCTCTTTAAGTCACTTAGTGATTCTTTTTCGAGTATGGTCAAACCAACCCTGATTTTATCGTATGAAAGTTGCTCTTCAAAATAATCAAAATAAGGTTTCAAAGCAGGAGGAGAGTCTAATTTAATTTTTGCATCTGCTATTTTTGCAATTTCCTGCTCATTTATAAAAACACTCAAATCAATCGGATGGCCGTCACTGTATAATTTGGCTAAATGTGAAATTACGGTGGGAAGTCCCAATTTTCTTTTTATTGCAATTTCTTCTACAGACATTCCGCTTTGAAACATTTCCAAAGTCTCTTTATAAGTTGTATTTATTTTTTTAGCTCTAACTTTTTTAATTTTTTCAAATTCAATAATAGCTTTTATAAATACATCACCATATTTTTCTAGTTTTGCTTTTCCAACTCCGTCAATAGCAAGGAATTCAGAGTCGCTCATTGGCCGCTGAATTTCTAATTGCTTTAAAGTGGCATCATTAAAAATTATGTAAGCCGGAACTTCTTCTTCTTTAGCAATTTCTGAACGTAGCTTTCTAAGAAATTCAAAAAGAGAATTAGCTGTAGATTTTGGTTTAGCAGTCTTAATTTCCACAGACTCTGTTTTCGTTTTTTGAACCGTTGTCAATTGAACTTTTTCTCCATTAAACAATACCTTTTTTGCAAAAGGAGTTAATTTTATTTTATTCTGTTGATGGAAGGCAATTTCGCAATATCCTAAATTTATTAATTGTATAAGATATTGATTCCAGTCATACCAAGAAATATCTGCGCCAACTCCATAGGTTTTTAAATTTTGATACGCTTTATCATAAATGGAAGCATTTTTTGAACCTCTTAAAAAATCAACAATTACAGGTAACGCCTCAGACTCTTGCAAACGTATTATAGCAGATAATCCTTTTTGGGCAATTATTGTACCATCAAAGAAAGCGGGCGGATTTTTACAAATATCACAATTTCCACAATTTTCGGAAACTAGTTCTCCAAAATAAGAAAGTAATATTTTTCTGCGGCAACTCAATGCATCGGCATATTGTTTCATTCTTTCAAGTTTAGCCAATTGAACATCTGCGTTCAATCCTTCGGAAGCAAATTTTTGTAACTGAATCACATCACCATAACTTTCGAATAAAACGGTTTCGGATGGCAATCCGTCACGACCAGCTCTTCCAATTTCTTGATAATAGCCTTCAATATTTTTTGGCAAATTATAATGAATCACCCAACGAACATTGGATTTGTCAATTCCCATTCCAAAAGCAATAGTTGCACAAACCACTTGACAATCATCATTAATAAATTCATCTTGAGTTTTTGATCGAATTTTATTATCCAAGCCAGCATGATAAGCTTTAGCTTTAATTCCGATTTTTTGCAATTTTTCTGCAAGTTCTTCGGTAGTTTTTCTACTTAAGCAATATACGATACCCGATTCATTAGGTTTATTTTTTATAAAATCAATAATTTGTTTGACACGATCCAAAGCAGGTCTAACCTCTAAGCTCAAATTTTTTCTATCGAATGAAGCTACAAAAGTGATGGGATTATTTAAATTTAATTGATCACAAATATCAGTTCGAGTTGCTTTGTCTGCAGTTGCGGTCAATGCCAGGATTGGAGTAGAGGGGAAGCGGTTTTTTAAATATCCCAAATTGGTATAAGCCGGACGAAAATCATGACCCCAAGCCGAAATACAATGCGCTTCATCGATAGCAATTAAGCTTACAACTATTTGACTAAATGCATTTTCCAAAAAAGACAAACTCTCTGGTGCAACATAGACCAACTTAACTTTATTGTCTTTTAAATTTTGAATGTGTAATTGTTGTTCCTCTGAAGTCTGGCTGCTATTGATAAAACAGGCGTCTATTCCATTGGCTTTTAGACTGTCAACTTGATCTTTCATTAAGGCAATTAGTGGGGAAATAACAATAGTAGTTCCCGGTAATACTAAAGCAGGGAGTTGGAAACATATTGATTTTCCTCCTCCGGTTGGCATAATTGCCAAAGTATCTTTTCCGGAAAGAATACAATTAATAATTTCTTCTTGATTGGGTCTGAATTTTTCAAACCCAAAATTCTCTTTTAGTTTGGCGTGTAAAATTTCTGTTGTCATTTTGGCTTATATTTAGAAACATAAATCTAATAAAAAAAGGAACTCGAAATAGAGCTCCTTTTATTTTTTTAGAAAATTATAAAATTAATCTTCGTCATCTTCGTCGTCATCTTCATCGGCAATGTCTTTATCATCACCATCTTCATCGTCGTCATCACCGTCAACATCTGGTTTGTCTAGATTTTCATCTTCGTCATCATCATCATCTGCATCATCAACATCAAGTTCTAAACCACTGATTGGTTCTACAACATCATCAATTTCATCATCTTCATCATAATTCCCAATTCTGTCAGCCAATTTAGTACTTACTTTTACTAAATATATAGTGTCTTCAGTTCTGACTTCAACAGCTTCAATCAATTCATTTTTAGCATTTCTAAATCGAATGATGTCTGAATCATCATAACCATCAGGGAATTTTTCGACCAAAAGATTCAAAATTTCGTTGGTCAATTTGGCGTAATCAACTATTATTCTTTTCATAAATAATTATAATTATTATAAATCTAACAAATATGCGAAAATTAATGGAGCCACAATTGTAGCATCAGATTCAATGATAAATTTAGGGGTACTGATATCTAATTTACCCCAAGTGATTTTTTCATTAGGAACTGCTCCTGAATAAGAACCGTAACTAGTTGTAGAATCTGAAATTTGGCAAAAATAACTCCAAAATGGAATATCATGCATTTCCATATCTTGGTATAACATTGGAACTACACATATTGGAAAATCCCCTGCAATTCCTCCACCAATTTGGAAGAAACCAACACCATTAGTGCTGTTTTTTGGATACCAATCAGATAAGAAAACCATGTATTCAATACCAGATTTCATGGTAGAAGCTTTCAAATCTCCTTTAATAACATAAGATGCGAAAATATTCCCCATTGTGCTATCTTCCCAACCTGGTACAATAATAGGTAAATTTTTCTCAGCAGCAGCATACATCCAACTGTCTTTTAGATCAATTTCATAATATTCTTCTAGAACACCAGATAGTAACATTTTGTACATGAACTCATGAGGGAAGTATCTTTCTCCTTTGTCATCAGCATCTTTCCAAATTTTATAAATATGTTTTTGAAGACGACGAAATGCTTCGTGTTCTGGAATACAGGTATCAGTAACTCTATTCAATCCTCTTTCCAATAAATCCCATTCATCTTGTGGAGTTAAATCACGGTAATTTGGAACTCTCTCATAATGAGAATGTGCTACCAAATTCATGATATCTTCTTCAAGGTTGGCTCCTGTACAAGAAATAATTTGAACTTTATCCTGACGAATTATTTCGGAAAAAATCTTTCCAATTTCAGCGGTACTCATTGCACCAGCCATGCTTACCATCATTTTAGCACCATTGGCTAATTGCTGTTCGTATGCTTTTGCAGCGTCAACTAAAGATGCAGAATTGAAATGCAAATAATGCTTCTCAATAAATTGACTGATTGGTCCTTTACTCATATTCTTTTTCTTTTTTATTTTAATGTTCAAAAGGTTATTTGAGATTTGGATATTACAAATAAAAGGAATTTATAAATATCAAATTTCCTAAATCACAAATTTTAATGATTATTTATAATAACCTAAAATTATATTATTTATTATAACCTAATATTTTAAGTACGTCCTCTGCAGTTTGCTGCTCCGAGAACACTTCAGTAGCCAATATTCCATTCTCGTCACGGTCTATCAAAATGTGTTTTGGCTGTGGTATCAAACAGTGATGCAAACCACCATACCCACCTATAGTTTCCTGATAAGCTCCAGTATTGAAAAAACCTAAATACAATGGTTTTTCTTTATTGTATTTTGGCAGATAAATGGCATTCATATTTTGTTCCGAATTGTAGTAATCATCACTATCACAAGTCATCCCACCCAATAAAACTCTTTCGTAAGTCTCATTCCATCTGTTGATAGCCAACATGATAAAACGTTTGTTTATTGCCCAAGTATCAGGTAATGTAGTGATAAAAGAAGAATCAATCATGTTCCACTTTTCTCTATCATTTTGTTGTTTTTGATACAATACTTGATAAATAGCACCTCCACTTTCTCCAACTGTAAACGAACCAAATTCAGTAAAAATATTTGGTACATCTACTTCAGCTTCGTCGCAGGCTATTTTAATCTGATTGATAATTTCATCAATCATATATTGGTAATCATATTCGAAAGCCAATGAATTTTTGATAGGGAAACCACCACCAATATTCAAACCATCAAGGGTAGGGCATTCCTTTTTCAATGCAACATATACCTTGATACATTTTACAAGTTCATTCCAGTAATAAGCATTGTCATTGATACCAGTATTAATAAAAAAGTGCAACATTTTAAGTTCCAAATTTTTATTCTCTTTAATTTCTTTCTTATAAAAAGGAACAATGTTTTTATATCCAATTCCTAATCTAGAAGTATAAAACTCGAATTTAGGTTCCTCTTCGGCAGCAATACGGATTCCAATTTTGAATTTTCCGTTAATTTGTGCCTGCAACAAATCCAATTCTTCATAATTATCAATAATCGGAATGGTGTTTTTGTGGCCATTATTAACCAATCTTGCAATGTTATCAATGTATTGATCTCTTTTGAAGCCATTACAAATGATATAAGTACTTTTGTTGATTTTTCCTTTTTCTAATAAGTTTTCAACGATATTAATATCAAAAGCAGAAGATGTTTCAATATGGATGTTATTCTTGAATGCTTCATTCATAATGTATTCAAAATGAGAGCTTTTCGTGCAATAACAATAGTAATACTTTGCCTCATATTTGTTCTTCTCCATCGATTTACGAAACCAGCTTTTGGCTTTGTTGATGTTGTTTGAAATTTGTGGCAAATAGGTAAACTTTAAAGGCGTTCCATAAGTTTCTACCAATTTCATTAAATCGATATTATGAAACTGAAGATTGTCTTTGTTTAGTTTAAATTCTTCCTGAGGAAAGTAATATGTTTGGTTTATTAAATCGGAATATTTTGTATTCATTTGTTTAGTAGAGTTTTATATTAATTGTATTTGATAAAATAGAATTAATAGAAATTCAAACCCTAATATTGGCGTATATAATCTGCAGTTTTTCGTAATCGGCCTTGAAATATTGAAACACATCAAAACTAAAGTTTCCTTTTATACCATAAAACCGTTTCAATAAGCTCAAGAATGACCTATTGTTACCGTTCCTTTTGGTAGAAAATGTTTTAGTATTTTGTTTTTTATTCATTGGCGCAAATGTAAAAAATAAATTAGACGCAAAGCAATCCTTTTTATTAAAAAATAGCTAAGATTTGTAATCCTGAAAAGCGTTTAGAATTAATTCGTTTTCAACAGATTGGTTAATTTTTATTTGACCGATACCTTCAATCAATGCAAATTGTATCATACCGTATTCATTTTTTTTGTCGTGAATCAACAATTCAAGGATTGGATCGATATCATTTTCCTCAAAAACGATATCATCATATATTGATTTTATTGTTGCCTTTATTTGATTGTATTCCTCTTGTGTAATGAAATTTTTGTGTAATGAAATATAACTTTCTAAAATCATCCCTACAGCAATGGCTTCTCCATGAAGTAAAGTAGTTTTGAATTCATTTTCTAAAAAATAACTTTCAATAGCATGTCCTAATGTATGACCGAAATTTAATGATTTTCTAATATTTTTTTCGGTTGGGTCTTGCATAACAATGATGTTCTTAATTTCAACTGAACGATGAATAAGTGCATCCATATGATCAAAGTCTATTGCTTTTAAGTCTAAAAAATATTCCCAGTAGGCTTTGTCAAAAATTAATCCGTGTTTTAACATTTCGGCAAGTCCAGAACGCATTTCATTCTGAGGAACAGTCTCTAAGTATTGAGTATCAATCAATACCATTTTTGGCGTATTAATAACACCAATCTGATTTTTTAAATTACCCAAATCTACACCATTTTTACCACCTACAGATGCATCCACCATAGACAACAATGTTGTTGGAATATGAATAAAATCAACTCCTCTTTTAAAAGTAGAAGCAACAAATCCTCCTAAATCAGTAACAACACCACCACCTATATTTATAATCAATGTTTTTCTGTCAGCACCTAGTTCTGTTAGAACATTCCAAATTTCGATACAGGTTTCAATATTTTTATTAATTTCTCCTGCTTCAAATTCTATAATTTCTATAGTCAAATCTGTTTCCAGCAAAGGAAGGAATTTAGGTAAACAATGATCATTTGTATTGGTGTCAGCAATTATAAATAGATTTGAATATTTATTCTCTTTTAAGTGTTGGTTTAGTTTTTCATATCCAATTTCGTTGAAATGAACAGGATAATTATTGGCTTGAATAGATTGCATGATTTTAATTTAATTGAAAGCGCAAAATAAGGTAAATTTTGCTAATAATAATCGCTTACTCTCTTTATATTTGCAGAAAAAATATAACAAAAAATGAATAATATTTTTAATAACACACAAATCGCATTTGCATTAAAAAGTGATACAGAACTTGACAGAGCTTATTTTCTTTTCAAATTAATCAATAGTCAACCTTTAGTACGTATAGGAACAGCAGTAACTAATTTTGCAATAAAAGCAAATCTTCCTGTTGAAAGCCTTATCCGTGCTACTGTTTTTGATCATTTTTGTGGTGGTGTAAATGAAGATGACTGCTTATCGGTAGTAGATAAAATGTATACCAAAGGAGTTTCTTCTGTTTTGGATTATTCAGTTGAAGGTAAAGAAGAGGAAAATCAATTCGATGCTGCTCTGGAAATGACTCTAAAAACAATTGAATTTGCAAAAGAGCGTAAAGCAATTCCTTTTGCAGTTTTTAAACCTACTGGTTTAGGTCGTTTGGATTTATATGAAAAAGTTGGTGAAAAACAAACTTTAACTTCTGATGAACAAGCAGAATGGGATAGAGTAGTAACTCGTTTTGATCAAGTATGTAGCGAAGCGCATAAAAAGAATGTCGCCTTGTTAATTGATGCCGAAGAAAGCTGGATGCAAGATGCAGCTGATGATTTGGTTACTGAAATGATGCGCAAATACAACAAAGAAAAAGTAATCGTATTCAATACACTTCAAATGTACCGTTGGGATCGTTTGGATTATTTGAAAAAATTACATGAGCAAGCGAAAACCGAAGGATTCTTTATCGGAATGAAATTGGTTCGTGGTGCTTATATGGAAAAAGAAAATCTTCGCGCCGAAGAAAAAGGATATCCAACACCAATATGTGCTTCCAAAGAGGCTTCGGATATTAATTATGACGCTGCTGTCCTTTATATGGCAGAACATTTAGACACAATGTCCATTTTTGCAGGAACTCATAATGAAGATAGTACCTATAAATTAATGGAGTTGATGAAAGCCAAAGGAATTCAATCTACTGATGATAGAATTTGGTTTGGACAATTATATGGAATGAGTGATAACATCAGTTATAATTTGGCAGCCAATGGATATAATATTGCTAAATATTTACCATTTGGACCTGTAAAAGACGTTATGCCGTACTTAATTCGTCGCGCAGAAGAAAATACATCTGTAGCTGGACAAACTAGTCGCGAGCTTTCTATGATTAAAGCAGAACGCAATAGAAGAAAAGGAAAATAAAATTCAGTAGAGAGTTTTCAGTTTTTTAATATTTAGAAAACTCTATACATCTTTTAAAAAAAATCCATTTGTGTCTACAAATGGATTTTTTATATGATTTTATTTTAAAACTAAGAATTACTAAACTGTAAATTACTTAGGTTTTTATATAAACCATTTTCTAAATTGATTAGTTCTTGATGTGTTCCTTGCTCACTAATTCTTCCGTTGTCAAGCACCAAAATTTGATCAGCAGAACGAATAGTAGAAAGACGGTGAGCAATAATGATACTTGTTCTTCCTTCCATTAAGATTTCCAGAGCTTCCTGAACCAGTTTCTCGCTTTCACTATCTAATGAAGAAGTAGCTTCGTCCAAAATCAATATAGATGGATTTTTCAGCAACGCGCGGGCAATGGCAATTCGTTGTCTTTGTCCTCCAGAAAGCTTAATTCCTCTTTCTCCAACCACAGTTTCAAATTTCTCAGGAAAACTTTCTATAAATACATAGGCATTTGCTTGTTTGGCTGCCAAAATGATTTCTTCATCAGTGGCATTGGGCTTACCATAGGCAATATTTTCTTTTATGGTTCCTCCAAAAAGAATTACATCTTGAGGTACAATACTCATATTACCACGAAGATTCTCTAAATCATAATCGTAAATATTTTTTCCGTCGATTAAAATTTCACCACTTTCAATATCATAAAAACGCAATAATAAAGAGGCAATTGTAGATTTCCCCATTCCACTTGGACCAACAAGAGCTATTTTTTGTCCAAATCCGGCAGAAAAATTAATATCTTTCAAAACCTGTACTTCTTTTCTAGTTGGATAACTAAAAGCCACATTGTTGAAAGTTACTTCACCTTTTATTTTATTAATAGAAGGAACATGTACATTTGAATTGATTTTTTCAGGTGTTTCATCCAGTAGTTCAAAAACTCTTTCGGTAGCACCAATTGCTTTTTGCATTTGTGCATATAACTCAGCAATTCCTCCTGATGAAGCCCCTACATAACTCGAATATAATATAAAGGTAAATAATTGTCCAACCGTGATTTCTCCGGCAATACTTAATTGTACTCCGTACCAAACAACAGCCACAATCGTTCCAAACAAACAGATAATAATAAAGGAAGCAAAGAAACCTCTAAATTGCCCTCCTTTAATACCCATTTTGACAACTTCTCTAATTTTATCTTTGTATCGGGCAATCTCATACCATTCATTGGCAAAAGCCTTAACAATACTGATTCCTTGCATTGTTTCTTCAACAACCACTTGACTTTCGGCTACCTGATCTTGTACTTTTTTAGAATATTTACGAATAAATCTTCCAAAAATAACAGCAGCAACTCCAACCAACGGTACAACCGAAACCATCATAATGGTCAATTTGATATTGATACTGGCCAGCATTGCAAAACTTCCGATAATTAATATAAATTGTCTTAAAAACTCGGCAATTGTTGTGGTTAATGTATCTTGAATCTGGGTAATATCATTACTGATTCGGCTATTCAATTCTCCAACACGTTTTTGGGAGAAAAACGACATTGGTAATTTAACCAAGTTGGTATATAAAGCCAAACGAACATTGGCTAATGTATTTTCCGTAAAATTGACAAATAAAGAAAGTCTAAAAAAGGAGAATAATGATTGTAATAATAATACCAATCCCAAGCCTAAAGCTATCTCATTGGCCAAATGGCCATCTTTCTTATTGACACAATCTACAAGCATTCCCATAAATTTAGGAAAGGCTAGGGCAGTAACACTGGTTAGCAGTAAAAATACTAATCCAACATAAAATTTCCATTTGTGATTATCCGCATATTTGAAAATCAGAATTGCTTTTTGAAGGGAACTTGCAGTAATTTTTGATTTTGGTAAATCATTTTCTTGGTATCGGGCCATTATCTTTGTTTTATAATACAAATGTAAGGCTATAAGAAGATGATAACCAAAAAAAAATAGAGATTCAACATTCAATAAAATACTGTTTATGAGTAACTAAAGAAAAACGAAGTAATTATTATTCTATTTTTTTTAAATTTCGCTTGCAATTACGAGTTCTAGTTGTATATTTGCACACGCAATAGGGCGATTAGCTCAGCTGGTTCAGAGCACCTCGTTTACACCGAGGGGGTCGGGGGTTCGAACCCCTCATCGCCCACAAAAACTTCATTAGAAATAATGGAGTTTTTTTTTGTCTTTTTTTTACAAAAAACTAATAATATTCCTCTTAAGAATGGATATAGTAAAATTTAAAGTCACGTCAAAAACAATAAAAATAGAAGTAAGAAATTCAAATAATTATATTTTTGATTTCAATACTGCTGTAGATATTGATAAAGAAGATAAAGATGTATTGTTAAAGCTTCATAATGCATTAACATTGCTATTCAAAAAAGAAAGCATCCCTGAAGCCAAAAACCACATTTCGCCAAATCAAACTAATATACTTGACCAGATTAACGCGATAAGTGATTTAAAAGAGGATGAATCTTAAATAAACAATATATTTTTTATGTTGGAGATTGTATTGAATAGTTTGTAAAAATAGAGATGATGCAATAAACATAACAAACAATCTAAGTTATGCTATGTTTCTTTTTTCTTTAGGCATCGTCCTCTCGGTTCATCACCTTCATAAAGTACAATTTCGGAATGCAGGAAATTTGCGGCCTCTGCTGAATCTTTCACTTTAGTAGCACTGCGTTCTAACATCTCTGATTCAAAATCAGTTAATACACTTTTCCTCACTCCAGCTTTTCTCCATTGAGACGAAGCTCTACATCCTCTTGAGATTCCCCGAGCAAGCGAGAGTGCATCCAGCAGCGCTTGATTAGCCCCCTGTCCTTTAAATGGACTCATTGGGTGAGCCGCATCTCCGATGAGAGTCACTTGGCCCCCTTTTTTCAATAGTTCTGATTCGAGTAATTCGCGATCATAAACTGGATAACCTGAAACCTGAGATTCAAGGGTCGCTGTTAAAATCTGAGGAATAGGGTCGTGCCACTGAGTTCTACGACACGCTTCTTCCTTGAGAGCTTGAGGTCCTTGGGCACTTAATTCTTTAGCCTCTTCCTCTGGCATTGAAAAACTAAGTTGCCACATCACTGAGTCTGACGTATAAGGCATTATGTAGATCCGCTCATTGCCATTGGCAGTTTGAAATACAGTGGCCGAGTCCAACAAAGAACTATCCTGCCCTTCGAGAGCACTTAAAGGACAAATACCTAATATCACAATACAACCTAGATAACGTAAAGGGGTAATTTCATCACCAATTAACAACCTGCGTACCGAACTACGAATACCATCAGCTCCAACCACAAGATCTGCCTTAACGCTCTTTATCTTCCCATTAACTTGAAAATTTAGATTAACACCTTCATCTTCACATTCCTCAAAATCGACTAACTGATGCCCCCACTGTATAACGTCATGTCCGCCGAGCTGCTCAATTAGAGCTAAGCGCAAAGATTGTCGTGCGATATGTACATTTGAACGTTTCGAAGACGTTTTTACATCTGACTGTATCCACTTTCTGACTCCCCATTCACCAATCACTTTTCCTTCTGTAGTATGAACCAAATGTCTTGTTGAAACCACACCATCTTCTAATGAAAAAATACCCAACCCCTCGATCGCTTTACTAGCTTGTTGCAAAGTGAGTCCGTAGCCCTGAGATCGAGCATTAAAGTTACTATCGCGCTCATAAAGGGTGAAAGGTATTCTGCGGTGCAAACAAGCCACAGCTAAAGCCACTCCTCCAATACCGCCACCAATAATAGCAACGTGTGGATAGATTTCTTTATCCGCGATAGGAGGAATAGCCGAATAAAGTAACCCGGAACCATCACATTTCAAGCATGAGTGCAGATGACCTTTAGGAAGAACTGGGGCAGGTCCTTCACTTTTCGTTTTTATAAATTGATCGAATGCCATCTGGTAATCGCGTCGCGCTTTTTTAGTAAGCCCCCGACTTTTTTTTCCACGTCCCTGACATTCCTCACAAATAGCCCAGCTTGCGCCTTTATTTTCCACTTTTTTCACTTCCTCTTCATTTAACTTGATCTTGACTCTTTTCTATAAAAAATAACCAATACAATTGATCCTAAACTAATGGTAAAGCAATGATTATCTATTCCATTACTTCCATGTAAATTAACTAGATACATTTATGTTTTAAGCGTTTTGTCATTTGTAATAGGTGTGCAAATTTAAGACAAAAGATTGCCAGTACAAAAGATATTAATTTTATCAAAAACTGGTTTGAAGATCTTGAGGGCCCTTTTATTTTTTAATTACCAAACATTAAGATTATCTGTTCAATCTTATAAAACAGAATTAACATATATTCTTTTAAAATCATTGAAACCAGAGAATTTTAAAGAAATTAAATAGGACCTAATGGTAGTTAAATTAAATAATTCCAATTTAAAAGTAATTTAAAGAATCATTTTCAAAAGTTGAGGATTAGGTATGAAATTTTTAATTGATTTTTGATAACAAAAGTTATATCAAATGTTCTTTCAATAAGCAACATAATTTCCCTTTTAAAACAAATACTATTTTAAGTATATTTGTTTACCTAAAAAAGAACACATAGTGGCTCAAATAAATAAATTAAAAATATTCAATGATCCCATTTATGGGTTTATTACAATTCCAAATGCCTTAATCTACGATTTAGTTCAACATCCTTATTTTCAACGTTTGAGACGTATTTCTCAAATGGGTTTGTCATATTTAGTATATCCTGGAGCCAATCACACTCGTTTTCACCATGCACTAGGCAGTATGCATTTGATGCAAAAAGCTGTCGAAGTTTTACGTTTCAAAGAGGTAAGTATTAGTCCTGAAGAAGAAAATGCTCTCTATATTGCAATATTATTGCATGATGTTGGGCATGGGCCTTTTTCACACGCGATGGAAAGTAGTATTGTGGAGGATGTGCATCACGAGGAAATATCGTTATTATTGATGAACCAACTCAATATTGAATTTCAAGGACAATTGAGTCTTGCTATCAAAGTTTTTAAAGGGGAATACCATCGTAAGTTTATGTTACAGCTGATATCGAGTCAGCTTGATATGGACCGAATGGATTATTTAAAACGCGATAGCTTTTATTCTGGTGTTTCAGAAGGAAATGTCAATTCGGAACGATTGATTCAGATGATGAATGTTGTGGATGATGTATTGGTCATCGAAGAAAAAGGTATCTATTCAGTTGAAAAATTCCTTATGTCCAGACGATTAATGTATTGGCAAGTATATTTACATAAAACAAGTTTAGCTGCAGAATTAACTTTAACAAAAGTTTTAAAACGTGCTAAAGAATTGACTGAAAGAGGTCTTATTTTGCCTTGTAGCGGAC
Organism: Flavobacterium sp. P1_E4; assembly: GCF_056405915.1. Taxonomy (NCBI): domain Bacteria; kingdom Pseudomonadati; phylum Bacteroidota; class Flavobacteriia; order Flavobacteriales; family Flavobacteriaceae; genus Flavobacterium; species Flavobacterium sp. P1_E4. The sequence continues at coordinate 164,600 of NZ_JBFUBE010000005.1, read as the reverse complement.
CATTGTTGTTTTTTATGCAAAATAAAGTGACAATGGACACTTTTGATCCAAAAACAGTTAATTTATTCACTAAGTTGGATGATTTTGATATCATCAGCGCTCTTAAAGCCTGGGAAAGCCATGATGATTTTATACTCTCTTCATTGAGTAAAATGATTATCAATAGAGATCTTTTAAAAATCAAGTTAACGAATGATAAAGTTTCGCTAGAAGAATTACAGCTGCAAAAGGAGCGATTTTCTGTTCAAAATAAAATTTCTCTAGCTGAATCTAATTATTTTATTTTCAAAGGCAAAATAAAGAGTCAAGCGTACAGTAAAGTAGCTGAACCTATACGAATTCTAAATAAAGACAAGACAATTGAGGATGTAGTAGAAGCCTCTGACCAGCTGAATTTGAAATCATTATCTAAGTTAGTGACTAAGTATTATATTTGTTTTCCAAAACAACTGCTTTAAAATTAACATTTAAAACCTATTTTTTATATTTTTGTCGCAACAAAACAAGCCAATCTATTTTTATTAAATATTGTGAGAACTAACAATAGTATGTTCCATCTTATACTTTTTAAAAATACAATTCAATAAGATGAAATTTACAGCTGAACAAATAGCAGGAATATTGGAAGGAGAAATTGTTGGAGATCCCAACATTGAAGTTTCTCGTTTATCTAAAATTGAAGAGGGGGCTGAAGGGTCGCTTACTTTTTTATCCAATCCAAAATACAACAATTACATATACACTACAAAAGCCTCAATAACAATTGTTAATGATACTTTTGTTCCAGAATCTCCAATAACTACTACTCTTATCAAAGTAGCCGATGCTTACAAATCTTTTTCTAAACTATTGGAGTTTTACAATCAGGTGAAATTAAATAAAAGTGGTATTGAAACCCCTTCTTTTATTTCTGAAAGCGCAAAATATGGCGAAAATCTATATTTAGGAAGCTTTAGTTATGTTGGTGATAATGTTGTATTAGGTGATAATGTCAAAATATATCCAGGTAGTTTTATTGGTGACAATGTAACTATTGGAAATAATGTGATTATTTTTGCTGGCGCTAAAATTTATTCAGAAACAGTAATTGGTAATAATTGCACAATTCATTCTGGAACAATTATTGGTGCTGATGGTTTTGGTTATGCACCAAATGAAGATGGTACCTACAATAAAATACCACAAATTGGTAATGTAATTATTGAAGACAATGTGGATATTGGTGCAAATTCTACTATTGATAGAGCTACATTAGGCTCCACCATTATTAGAGCAGGTGTAAAATTGGACAATCAAATTCAAATTGCCCACAACGTTGAAATTGGACGTAATACAGTTATTGCAGCTCAAACGGGAATTGCAGGATCTACAAAAGTAGGGGAGAACTGTATGATTGGTGGTCAAGTGGGTATTGTTGGTCATTTAACAATAGGAAATAATATTCGTATTCAAGCCCAATCTGGAGTAGCAGGAAATATTAAGGACAATGAAGTTTTACAGGGAAGTCCAACTTTTGGATATTCTGATTACAGTAAATCATACGTACATTTTAAGAATCTACCAAAATTGGTAAAAGAAATAGAAGAGTTAAAAAAACAAATATTAAACCAAAAAAATGGAAACAATGGTTAAACAGAAGACCATCAAAACAGAAATTTCGCTAACGGGAGTTGGATTACATACTGGAAAAGAAGTTAAAATGACTTTTAAACCTGCTCCAGTGAATAATGGCTTTACATTTGTTCGTGTAGACCTTGAAGGTCATCCTGTTATTGAGGCTGATGCTAATTATGTTGTCAATACACAACGAGGTACTAATTTAGAAAAATTAGGTGTCAAAATTCAAACTCCAGAACATGTTTTGGCTGCTTTAATGGGTTGTGACTTGGATAATGTTATTATTGAGTTAGATGCCTCTGAACTTCCAATTATGGATGGTTCTTCTAAGTTTTTCATGGAAGCTGTTGAGGAAGCAGGAATTATTGAGCAAGAATTAAACCGAAACGTATATGTTGTAAAGGAAGTTATTTCTTTTACTGATGAAGCTTCAGGAAGTGAAATCATGGTTATGCCAAGTGATCATTATAGTGTTACTACTATGGTTGATTTTGGAACAAAAATATTAGGTACTCAAAATGCTACTCTAAAAACTATTGGAGATTTCAAAACAGAGATTTCAAATGCCAGAACTTTTAGTTTCTTGCATGAATTGGAAGCACTATTGGAAAATGGCTTGATTAAAGGAGGAGATTTAAACAATGCTATCGTTTATGTAGATAAAGACATTTCTGAATCTACAATGGAGAGCTTGAAGAAAGCTTTTGGTAAAGATGAAATTACAGTAAAACCAAATGGAATTTTAGACAATCTGACTTTACATTATCCAAATGAGGCTGCAAGACATAAATTACTTGACGTAATTGGAGATTTAGCTTTAATTGGAACTAAAATCCAAGGAAAAATAATCGCCAACAAGCCTGGGCATTATGTAAATACTCAATTTGCTAAAAAAATGGCAAAAATCATCAAAAGTGAACAAAGAAATTATGTTCCTACTTATGATTTAAACCAAGAACCATTAATGGACATCCATAAAATTATGGCTATGTTACCTCATAGACCTCCATTTTTGTTGATTGACAGAATCATAGAAATGTCGGATAGTCATGTTGTGGGAATGAAAAATGTAACAATGAACGAAAGTTTCTTCGTTGGACATTTTCCTAACGCACCAGTAATGCCAGGAGTTTTGATTGTTGAAGCAATGGCACAAACAGGGGGAATATTAGTTTTAAGTACTGTTCCGGATCCTGAAAATTATTTGACATTTTTTATGAAAATTGACAATGTAAAATTCAAGCAAAAAGTTTTGCCGGGTGATACATTAATATTCAAATGTGATTTGATTACCCCAATAAGAAGAGGTATCTGTCACATGCAAGCCAATGCTTATGCAAATGGGCGTTTGGTTGCACAAGCCGAATTAATGGCACAAATTGCAAGAAAACAATAAATTTTGATTAATTGCTTTTAACGAAGAAAGCGTTAGTTATATTAATTAATTTTAAAAAATAGTAGATGAATCAACCGTTAGCATACGTTCATCCAGGTGCAAAAATCGCCAAAAATGTTGTAATTGAGCCTTTTACAACCATTCATAATAATGTAGTTATTGGTGATGGAACTTGGATAGGTTCTAATGTAACAATAATGGAGGGAGCAAGAATTGGTAAAAATTGCAATATTTTTCCAGGTGCTGTAATTGCTGCTGTACCCCAAGATTTAAAATTTGGAGGAGAAGATTCTCTTGCAATTATTGGAGATAATTGTACTATTAGAGAATGTGTTACAATCAATAGAGGAACTATAGCTTCAGGTCAAACCACATTGGGAAATAATTGTCTAGTAATGGCTACTGCACATATTGCTCACGATTGTCATATTGGAGATAATGCTATTATTGTAAATGGCGTTGCACTTGCTGGACACGTAATCGTCGGTAAATATGCAGTTATAGGTGGATTGGCAGCAATTCATCAGTTTATTAATATTGGTGATCATGCAATGGTTTCAGGTGGGTCATTAGTTAGAAAAGATGTTCCTCCATTTACCAAAGCGGCAAAAGAACCTTTATCTTATGTGGGTATTAATTCCGTTGGTTTAAGAAGAAGAGGTTTTACAACCGAAAAAATTAGAGAAATTCAAGAAATATATAGAATTCTTTACCAAAAAAATTACAATACAACTCAAGCAATTGATATTATTGAAGCAGAAATGGAAGCAACTCCTGAGCGCGATGAAATCATTGATTTTATTAGAAACTCATCAAGAGGTGTAATGAAAGGTTATTCTGGAAATTACTAAATAAAAGTTCAATCGTTTATTTGTTTAATCGTTTAGGCAAAAAACAAATAAACGGTTTAACGATTAAACAAAAATTAAATAAAACAAAAAAAATGGCATCTACATCAGATATTAAAAACGGATTGTGCATCAAATACAACAATGATATTTACAAAATCATTGAATTTCTTCATGTGAAACCAGGTAAAGGACCAGCATTTGTAAGAACAAAATTAAGAAGTTTGAGTAATGGTAAAGTATTAGACAATACTTTTTCTGCTGGACATAAAATAGATGAAGTTAGAGTTGAAAACCATAAGTTTCAATTTCTATATCCTGAAGGTGATTTGTTTCATTTCATGAATGTAGAGACTTTTGAGCAAATCTCTTTAAATAAAAACATTCTTGATTCTCCAGATTTATTAAAAGAAGGAGAAAATGTTATGGTAAGTATCAATACTGAGACAGATTTGCCTCTTTCAGTAGATATGCCAGCATCTGTAATCCTTGAAGTTACTTATGCCGAGCCTGGTATAAAAGGGAATACAGCTACAAATGCTACTAAATCAGCTACTGTTGAAACTGGAGCAACTGTAAATGTACCTTTATTTATTAACGAAGGAGACAAAATTAAAATCGATACTGCATCAGGTTCTTATATGGAACGTGTTAAAGCATAGTTATCTCTGTTTAGTGTTCAGTTTAATTATAAACTGAACACTAAACACTGATTTCTGAATACTTTTTATATGAAATTACCAAAAGTTTATTCTCTACAAGAAATAGCAAATTTACTTCAATGTGAGTTTGTTGGCGATTCTTTGTTTCCTGTTTATGGTATGAATGAAATTCATGTTGTAGAATCTGGGGACATCGTTTTTGTAGATCATCCAAAATATTACGATAAGGCACTACAATCCGCCGCTACGATTGTTTTAATCAACAAAAAAGTAGATTGCCCAGAAGGAAAAGCTTTATTGATTTCAGATGATCCCTTTAGAGATTTTAACGTATTGACAAAACATTTCATGCCTTTTGTGCAATCTAATGTTTCTATTTCCGCTTCCGCAAAAATTGGAAAAGGAACTATGATTCAGCCAAATTCTTTCATTGGAAATAACGTTGTTATTGGAGAAAACTGTTTGATACATGCTAATGTTGCCATTTATGACCATACAATAATAGGGAACAATGTCATTATCCATGCGGGCACTGTCCTTGGAGCCGATGCTTTTTATTATAAAAAAAGACCAGATGGTTTTGATCAATTAATTTCAGGAGGTCGAGTTGTAATTAAAGACAATGTTGGCATTGGTGCACTTTGTACCATTGACAAAGGAGTTACTGGTGATACCACTATTGGAGAAGGCACCAAAATTGATAATCAAGTACATGTTGGACACGACACCGTAATTGGAAAAAAATGTTTAATAGCTTCACAAACTGGTATTGCAGGTTGTGTAATTATAGAAGATGAAGTTACCATTTGGGGACAGGTGGGAACAACAAGTGGCATTACTATAGGAGCAAATGCAGTAATACTTGGACAAACTGGTGTTACAAAATCCGTAGATGGTGGTAAAAGCTATTTTGGTACTCCAATTGAAGAATCAAGAGAAAAATTGAAGCAATTGGCAAATATTAAAAAAATTCCCGAAATTTTAAAAAAACTGAAATAATATGTCTGCTAAAGAAATTGTAAAAAGTTTTTATAAATCAGATGCCTTCATTAACACAGAAATAATGAAAGAATATTTACATCCAGAATGTATTTTGGATTGGAATAGTAGCAAAGGATTTATTCAAAGGAATTATGAAGAAATATTAAGTATGACTGGTGAAATAAGTAGGGCCTATGTTCGTACGAAAGCTAGAATTAGTCATATTGTTGAAGAAGGTAATATTGTTTCTGTTCGTTTTGATCATTATGCCAAAACGATAGAAAACCCAAGAGAAGAAATGTTTTTGGCTCATATGATGGTTATATGGGAAATAAAAGATAATAAATTATACAGAGGATATCAAATGAGTCAAGTGATGTAATTATTTTTATTTTAAAAAAAAGTACAAAATAATTACAAAAGACTTACTTTTGCGTCACAATTTTAAAAACTACATAAAAAATATATCATGAGTGTTTTAGTTAATAAAGATTCAAAAATAATTGTTCAGGGATTTACAGGTAGCGAAGGAACTTTCCACGCTTCACAAATGATTGAATACGGTACAAATGTTGTTGGTGGTGTTACTCCTGGAAAAGGGGGAACTACACATTTGGACCTTCCAGTTTTTAACACAGTAAAAGATGCTGTTGAACAAGCTGGAGCGGATACTACTATTATTTTTGTACCACCTGCTTTTGCTGCAGATGCAATTATGGAAGCTGCAGATGCTGGAATAAAAGTGATCATTGCAATTACTGAAGGAATTCCAGTTGCTGATATGATTAAAGCAAATAGCTATGTTAAAGAAAGAAATGCTAGATTAATTGGACCAAACTGTCCAGGTGTTATTACTCCAGGTGAAGCTAAAGTTGGAATTATGCCAGGTTTCGTTTTCAAAAAAGGAACTGTAGGTATTGTATCTAAATCAGGTACTTTAACTTATGAAGCTGCTGACCAAGTAGTAAAACAAGGATTAGGAATTACTACTGCTATCGGTATTGGTGGAGATCCAATTATTGGAACAACTACTAAAGAAGCTGTAGAATTATTGATGAATGATCCAGAAACTGAATGTATAGTAATGATTGGTGAAATTGGTGGTCAATTAGAAGCAGATGCTGCTAAATGGATCAAAGCTGACGGTAACCGTAAACCAGTTGTAGGTTTCATCGCAGGAGTTACTGCTCCAGCAGGACGTACAATGGGGCATGCAGGTGCAATTGTTGGTGGTTCTGACGATACAGCTGAAGCTAAAAAACAAATTATGAGAGAGAACGGAATTCACGTTGTTGACTCTCCTGCTGAAATAGGAAAGAAAGTAAAAGAAGTATTGGGTTAATCCTCAGTATTTTAAAAATAAAATACCAAAATGCCTCACGATTTTGTGAGGCATTTTTTTAATTATAAAAAATATGTACAAAGAATTAGAAAAGTTTACAGTAAAAGGGAATTTTACGTTTACACAGGAAGATAATTTAGAAGCTGTTTGTAACGCTTCAGAAACAGGAAGTGGAGTTTTTGTTGTTTATGCAGACAAAGAATTAATTATGGTTGGCTCTACAGGAACAGTTCAAAATGATGGAACGTTGAAAAGCAAAAATGGTGGTTTACATGATAAAATTGTAAATGGTCATCAATTTGCAAAAACAGGAAGAAAATATTCTTGGCCTGCTCAAATGAAAAAAGAAAGTATCGATACTTTGGAAGTTTTTTGGTTTGAAACTTTTAATAACGATGCAAAATCAATTCCAACCAGCGTTGAAGGACAAGTTTTGCAAAACTTTCTAGATGAAAATGGTAAATTACCAAGATGGAATGTAGCTTTTTAATACATTTTCACTCAAACAAAAAATGCTTTACAGAATTGTAAAGCATTTTTTGTTTGATCACATTAAAAAAAAACACTTATTTTTCTTTAAAATCAACAGATAACGAATTAACGCAATATCGTTGACCGGTTTTTGTTGGGCCATCTTCAAAAACATGTCCTAGATGTCCGCCACAATTGGAGCAAACAATTTCAGTTCGTTTCATACCATGAGTATTATCAACAATATATTCTACTTTTCCAGGAATTGATTCATCAAATGATGGCCAGCCGCAATGCGCATCAAATTTAGAATTACTTTCAAATAGGGGAGTACCGCAGCCTCCGCAACAATAAACTCCATTTTCAAAATGCAAATTATATTTCCCTGTATGTGGATATTCTGTTCCTTTTTGGCGGAGAATTCTATAACGCTCAGCGCCTAATTCTTCTTCCCATTCTTTTTCTGATTTAACAAAAGGATAATTCATGATGCTTATTTTTCAATAAAATTAGTTATTTTTTCAATTACTTGATGATCGGCAAGAATCTTTCTGTGACCTAATCTTTTGGTTAACATCAATTCTCCGTTTTTAAGATGCTCATGTATATGTATTCCAGCTTTTACAGGTACTTCAGGATCATTTTCATCGTGAATTACCAAAGTCGGAATTAAAGTTGTTTCAGCTGCTTTGTATGCACTGTAATCGTCCATAATTCCTTCATACTTCTTTTCAAAACGCTCACACAATAGTTTACTTATTTCAGGTTTTAAACCCAATTTGGCAATAAAATCATCAGTGATATCCTGTACAATATCGCCGCTGCCTATAATTACAGCTTTTTTCACCTGAAGTCCTTCTTTTATTGCATTCATAACTGTCATTCCGCCCAAGGAATGTCCTATAGCAATTTCAAAAGGCCCAAATTGCTTGTCTATTTCAATGACTGAAGCAATAAAATCAACCATAATAGTTGAATTTCCAGGAGATTTTCCATGTGCAGGTGCATCAAAACTAACAGTCGAATATCCCAATCTGATCATTTCATCTGCAATTTTGCATAATTGGGTTCCTCTGCCTGACCATCCGTGAACTAATAAAACTTTTTTACTGCTTTTCCCATACTCATAGATATTTACTTTTCGATTTATGGAAGGAACAACAATCATTTGTTGCACGCTCTTTTTGTCCATTTCAATTTCACGTTTAGGAATCTTATGTTTTATAGGCGTTGTAAACAATTTAGATGCATAAATAGTAACCCATTTAGTAGACAAAAAAGCAATAAACTTACTCGATAGGATTATAATTTTGGGAATTTTCAAAGGCTTAGTATGATTTGTGGTATTTTTTGTCATATTGATAAAATTGTGAAATGTCTTTAAAAATTAATTTTTTTTAACTAAATTTAAAAAACATAAAATTAGTATAAATTTAATGTTAATATAATTTTATTTCACACTATAAAAGTATTAATTTTTTAAATTTTGTAAAGAATTGAGAGGTCTGGATAGATCATCATCAAACAAAAATAAAAGGGAATTCATGGAAATATTTCACATTGGAGCAGAATGTTACCCAGTAGCAAAAGTGGGTGGTTTAGCCGATGTAATTGGATCATTGCCAAAATACCAAAGCAGCGAAGAAAAAAAGGTTCATGTTGTCATTCCTTGTTATCAAACAGCATTTCGATTAGAAAATGATTTTGAATGTGTTCATTGGGGAAAATTAAAATTAGGTAACTTTAATTTTCCATTTAGTGTATTGAAAGAAACTTCAAATAAGTTAGGATTTGAGCTTTATTTAATAGAGATACCGGAACTTTTTGACCGCCCCAATATTTATAATTATAGAGATGATATCGAACGATTTTTGTCATTTCAAATTGCAACATTAGACTGGATTTTAGGACGGAGTTCAATTCCGGATATTATTCATTGTCATGATCATCATACGGGGTTAATCCCTTTTATGATTAAGCATTGCCCAAAATATGATAAGCTAAAAAATATCCCCACACTGATTACAATTCATAATGGACTGTATCAAGGAATATTTACATTTAATAAATTATATTATTTACCTGATTTTGATTTGATTAATACAAAAGAATTAGAATGGGGAAACTGTATTAATTCCTTGGCAGCAGCAATAAAATGTGCTGATGAAATTACAACTGTTTCACCAAGTTATCTTAATGAAATCAATCATTCTGACAATGGACTTGAGGCATTATTCCAACGGGTTCGACACAAATCAAAAGGGATCCTAAATGGTATCGATATAGATGTTTGGGATCCTGAAAAAGACCCAATGATCGAAATAAATTATTCGGCAGAAACAATTGATGAGGGGAAACAAAAAAATAAAGAGCAATTGTGTGCACTTTTCAATATGAATCCAACGAAGCCGCTCTTTAGTTTTATTGGCAGATTATATAATGAAAAAGGAGCCGATTTACTTCCGAAAATAGTATCATCAGCTTTGACAACTTTTAAAGGAGAAATCAATATTTTAATTTTAGGTTATGGAGATGTCGAAATAGAAAATCAACTTACAGAATTGCTTTCTGTTTATAATGGAAATTACAATGCTCATATTGGTTATAATGAAGAATTGGCACATAAAACGTATGCAAGTTCCGATTTTATTCTTATTCCTTCACGGATGGAACCTTGTGGATTAAATCAGATGTATGCATTGCGATATGGAACAATACCAATAGTAAGAAGAACAGGAGGCTTAAAAGACACAATTGTTGATTTTGAAGATAACGGAAATGGTATATGTCATGACCAAGCTACTGTAGAAGATGTTTGCGATTCTATACAAAGAGCCGTCGAGTTGTATAAAAATAAAGACATTATCAATCAAATTAGAATAAAAGGAATGAATACCAACCATTCTTGGGAAACCGTCAGCCAAGAATATATAGAATTATATAATTTAATTATTGCAAAGAGATATGAAAGCTAAAAGAAAAAAAGTTATTGCTATTATTTTAGGAGGTGGTCAAGGTTCAAGATTGTATCCTTTAACTGCCAAAAGGTCAAAACCTGCAGTTCCGATAGGAGGAAAATATAGATTGGTAGACATCCCAATTTCAAATTGCATGAATTCCGATATTTATAAAATGTTCGTGCTGACACAATTCAATTCAGCTTCTTTGAATGCCCATATAAAGAACACTTACAATTTCAGTATTTTCAGTCAGTCATTTGTAGATATTTTAGCTGCTGAGCAAACACCTGATAACCCAACCTGGTTTCAGGGAACTGCAGATGCCGTAAGACAATGCATGCCACATTTTCTAAATCATGAATTTGATTATGCTTTAATTCTTTCGGGGGATCAATTATACCAAATGGATTTTAATGCAATGCTTGAGGCACATATTGACGCTCAAGCCGATATTACTATTGCTACTTTACCTGTAAATGACAAAGATGCTCCAGAATTTGGGATATTGAAAACAAATTCCGAAAGTTGTATTGATTGCTTTATAGAAAAACCAGCCAAGGAATTATTACCCGATTGGAAATCAGAAGTGAGCGACGAAATGAAGAGCCAAGGAAAACATTATTTGGCTTCAATGGGTATCTATATTTTCAACAGAAAATTATTAATCGAATTGATGGCTAATCCAGAAACAAAGGATTTTGGAAAAGAAATCATACCGCAAGCCGTTGGGAATAAAAAATTATTGAGTTATCAATATGAAGGTTACTGGACAGATATTGGTAACATAGATTCATTTTTTGAAGCCAATATAGGTTTAACGGATGATATTCCAAAATTCAATTTGTTTGATAATAATAATAAAATCTATACTAGACCTCGTTTATTATCACCTTCTAAATTTCACAAAACAATGGTTGAAAGATCATTAATATCTGAAGGTTGCATTATTCATGCTAAAGCAATTACCAAATCTGTTATTGGAAACCGCTCTCGAATTGGAGAAGGCACCGTGATTCAACACTGTTATGTTATGGGTAATGACTTCTACCAAAACATTGATGACATTAATGAAGATAACAAGAATGGAATACCATTAATTGGAATAGGTGAAAGATGCTTTATCGATAATGCCATCGTTGATAAAAATTGTAGAATAGGAAACGATGTATATGTAAAAGGAGGCAAACATTTGGCTGATACTTCAAATGATTTGTATTGTGTAAAAGAAGGAATTGTCGTGATCAGAAAAGGAGCAATAATTCCAAATAATTTTACAGTAAAATAATTTACTTATAGAAAATTCTTCTTAAAATATTCATTGCAAAAACTCAATACACCAAATAGTCAGTACAATTTATTGTACTTTCTATTTGGTGTAATTAGTAACTTCTACATAATCTAATTTTTCATTCAACTATAATTCAAAAGAAAAACTACTAATTAAGGCTATTTGATTTATTATTCACAATAAACAAAGTCTAACGAATCTAATTAATAGAATATTTGTATTTTTTAAAATTAGCTTCTATAAATATTCAATATTTACTAAATTACATGTTCAATTTAACTAATCTCATGCAAAATCAAACTCGTATAATTATAGAAAATGTTCTACCACAACTGAATGGTGGTAGCTTTGCAATAAAAAGAATTGTAGGTCAAAAAATAGTAGTTACCGCTGATGTTTTTTCAGATGGACATGATGTCATTCAATGCTGTATAAAATTCAAACACGAATCTGAAAAAAACTGGCAAGAAGTCAGAATGACTCCTACACATAATGATGAATGGTTTGCTGAATTTCATGTTGAAAAACAAGGAAATTACACTTATTTTGTTGAAGGATGGGTGGATTATGCATTGAACTGGCAACACGGTACAGAACGAAAAATTAATGACAATCAATATGTAAAATCAGAATTACTGGAAGGTGCAGAATATGTTCGAACCATCCTTAATACTGTTGATGTTTCGGAAAATGAATATCTCAATCGACTAGTTCATTATTTCACAACAGAATCTGAATATGACAATGCTGTTCGGGAAACCAAATCAGAAGAATTGATTCGAATTTTCAAAAAATACCCAGTACGTTTTTTAGAAAACAAATCGATAGATTTAGAAATATATGTAGATCGTAAAAAAGCGCTATTCAGTACTTGGTATGAATTTTTTCCACGTTCGGCATCATCAGAAGATGGAAAGCACGGGACATTTAAAGATTGCGAAAGATTACTTCCTAGAGTCGCTGAAATGGGATTTGACACACTTTATTTCCCTCCAATTCATCCAATTGGGGAAGTAAATAGAAAAGGTAAAAACAACACCACAAATGCAGAATATGGTGATGTTGGTTCTCCTTGGGGAATTGGTTCTCATCACGGTGGGCATAAATCAACTCATCCAGAATTAGGATCGATTGAAGATTTCAAAGAATTGGTAAATAAAGCTCAAGAGTTAGGAATCGAAGTAGCCATGGATTATGCTTTGCAAGCCGCTCCAGATCATCCTTATGTAAAAGATTTTCCACAATGGTTCAAATGGAGACCAGATGGAACAGTTCAATACGCAGAAAATCCTCCAAAAAAATACCAAGATATTCAGCCTATTTATTTTGAAAGCTCCGACTGGAAAAATCTTTGGAAAGAACTATTGGATGTTGCACTATTTTGGATTGAAGAATGTAATATTAAAATATACAGAGTTGACAATCCACATACTAAGCCCTTTTATTTCTGGGGTTGGTTAATTGCTGAAATCAAAAAGAAACATCCCGATGTTTTGTTTTTGGCAGAAGCTTTTACACGCCCGAAAATTATGAACGAATTGGCCAAACAAGGTTTCAGTCAATCGTACACTTATTTTACATGGAGAAATTCCAAAAAAGAATTAACCGAATATGTTGAAGAGTTAACCCAAACGGAACAAAAAGAATTCTACAGACCTAATTTTTGGCCCAATACTCCAGACATTAATCCTTTTGCTTTGCAAAATGGAAATGAATCAGTGCATTTGCAAAAATACTTTCTGGCTGCAACCTTAAGTTCTAATGTTGGAATTTACGGCCCCGTTTTTGAATATATGATAAGTGCACCAATGGCTCCAGGGAAAGAAGAATATCTTGATTCTGAAAAATACCAATGCTATAAATGGGACTGGACTATTCAAAACAAACTCACCACTCTAATTACACGCATTAATACCATTAGAAAAGAACAAACCTCATTGCAACAGACCAATAATATAGTTTTTTGTGAAACTAATAATGATCAAGTAATCGCTTATTACAAGTTTGATGATCATAAACAGGATGAAACGCTTATGATTGTAAGCATAGATCCATTTCATACAGCTAAAGCGATGGTTAAACTGCCTTTGGACAAAATTGGAACTCAACAAATTCGAATTACCGATTTGATTACTGGGAATACCTATTCATGGGATAATGAGTGGAATTATGTAGAACTTCCTCCAGAATTGCCTTTTCATCTATTTAAAATTCAGAAATAATGGTTGATAAAATTAACGAAGCCGAATATCAAAATCCATTTGTATTCCATACTGATTGGAATGATGCTCTTGAAGATGAAAATTTTAATAAAATTTTTGCCTCCGATATTTTAGAAAATTACATTATCAATAAAAGATGGTATGGAGGAAAAGCCAGTACCTTAAAATATATTGAGATTGTACATTCTTTTAAAATTGCTTCAAATGACAATACTTATTATGGCGTTTTATTAGAAGTTAATTTTAAAGAAGCTTTTTACCAACATTATTTTATGCCATTGGCATTTATGTCTGAAGAAGATTTAGACACCAATACTGTTATTGCTCCAGTTATAATGAATGAAAAGGAGGGATATCTTGTAGATGCATTACATCAGGAAGATTTTAGAAAATTACTGTTTGATAAAATCATCCATTCCAAAAAAAATGAAGAGTCAAAAGTCACCTTTCACAAAGGAAAAGCATTACATGTAAAAGAATATATTTCATCTCATTTTATGGGCGTTGAACAAAGTAATACTTCCATAGTATTCAATGACAATCTAGTTCTGAAAATTTTTAGAAGAATTTATATCAGTATGAATCCTGATTATGAAATTAGCCGTTTTCTTACTGAAAGAATGAAATTTAAACATTCTCCAGCTTATACAGGAAGCATTAGTATTGTTTCTTCTGATGGAAATATTACTCTTGGTTTAATGCAAGAATTGGTTCCAAATCAAGGAGATGCATGGAAATATATGCTTGAAGAAGTAGATCGAATTTTTGAAAACTTAAATGGCAAAAAGATTTCAATAGGCAAACTCCCAGATATCGATTTATTCAAAAGATTAAATTTAAACAATGTGCCTCATGAAATAATTGATTGGGCTGGTTTGAGTATATTTCTTAAAATTAAAACCTTGGCTACTAGAACTGCCGAAATGCATATTGCTTTGGGAAGTGATATTCATGAAACAGCATTTACACCGCTTACTTATAATGGTGATTATTCTGTTTGGTTAAAAAACAGATTAACTTATCAGTTTCAAAACCGCTTAAATATTTTAGAAAACAATTTGCATAAATTAGATGGTTTAGCCTTAGAGCTAGCCAATCAATTTTTGGATAATAAAAAAGAAATTAGAAAAGCATTTCTTGATTTTGACTGGACACAAATGAAATCAGAAAGGATTCGTATTCATGGAGATTATCATTTAGGTCAAGTTTTAGTGAATGGAGATGATTTTTTCATACTTGATTTTGAAGGAGAACCAGAAAGCACCATTCGAGACCGAAAAGTAAAACAACCTCCTTTAAAAGATGTTGCTGGAATGTTTCGTTCTTTCCATTATGCAATTTATGCAACAATCTTCAACAGTAATGATAAATATCCTTATGAACAGGAAGAACTTTTTAAAGCTGGAGAAATTTTATATAAATATTTCGTAGGCGTTTTTCTGAATACCTACACCGAAGTAGCTCAAGCAGGCAATTTAAATATTGGATATCAAAAAGAAATTGATTTTTTATTGAAATATTGCCTTTTGGAAAAAGCAATTTACGAATTGGGTTATGAATTAAATTCAAGACCAAGATGGTCGGTAATTCCGTTGACAGGAATTGCAAGTATAATGGGTTTTAATAAAGTTAGTTGATTACAATTTCACAAGAAAAATAAAATACAAAAATGAACAAAGTACAAACCTATTCGCTTTTTACAGATTTTGACATTGATTTATTCAAAGCCGGGAAACACTATAGACTTTACGAAAAATTAGGGGCACATCTTATTGAAGTTGATGGAGTAAAAGGAGTTTATTTTGCCGTATGGGCGCCATCGGCAAGAACGGTTTCAGTAATTGGAGACTTTAATTACTGGATACAAGGAGAACATCCATTACAGGTTCGTTGGGATTCATCTGGAATTTGGGAAGGATTTATTCCGGGTATAGAAAAAGGAACTACTTATAAATATAAAATACAATCCAACAATGGTGGAATAATCACTGAAAAAGCAGATCCTTTTGCTTTTTATTGCGAAAAACCACCTCATACAGCCTCTGTTATTTGGGATTTGGAACATAAGTGGAAAGATAAAAAATGGATGCAAACCCGCAAAGAACATAATGATTTAGACAAACCATATTCGGTTTATGAAGTTCATTTAGGTTCTTGGAAAAGGCACGGAGAAGAAAATAGATTTTTGACTTATTTAGAACTTGCCGAAGATCTGGTAAAATATGTGAAAGAGACAGGATTTACGCATGTGGAGTTCATGCCTGTGATGGAATATCCATATGATCCCTCGTGGGGCTATCAATTAGTTGGTTATTTTGCACCAACTTCCCGTTTTGGAGAACCACAGGATTTTATGGTATTGGTTGATAAGTTACACCAAGCAGGTATTGGTGTGATTCTGGACTGGGTTCCGTCTCATTTTCCTGATGATGCCCATGGCTTAGGTTTTTTCGACGGATCCAATTTATTTGAACATCCAGATCGTAGAAAAGGATATCATCCAGATTGGAAAAGTTTAGTTTTTAATTATGGACGAAATGAAGTTCGCTCCTTTTTAATCAGTAATGCACTGTTTTGGTTGGATCATTACCATATTGATGGATTAAGAGTTGATGCTGTTGCTTCAATGTTGTATCTTGATTATTCCAGAGAAGAAGGGGAGTGGGAACCTAATATTTATGGCGGAAGAGAAAACTTGGACACCATTAGCTTCTTAAAAGATTTTAATGAAGCCGTTTATGCCAATTATGAAGGTGTACAAACAATCGCCGAAGAAAGCACTTCTTTCCCGATGGTTTCCAGACCTACATTTGTAGGAGGATTAGGTTTTGGGATGAAATGGATGATGGGTTGGATGCACGATACTTTAGAATATTTTCAAAAAGAAACCGTCTATCGGAAATACCATCAAAATGATTTGACATTCTCAATGACTTATACCTACACCGAAAATTTCATGCTACCACTTTCACATGATGAAGTTGTATATGGAAAAAAATCTATTGCTGGAAGAATGCCTGGAGATGAGTGGCAAAAATTTGCAAATCTTCGACTACTTTATGGTTACATGTTTACACATCCAGGAACCAAATTGCTATTTATGGGATCTGAATTTGGACAAAGTAGTGAATGGAATTTCGAAAGCAGTCTAGATTGGCATTTATTGGAATATCCTTTCCACAATGGTATAAAAAAGGTTATCACCAAACTCAATAAATTATACAAATCTGAGCCTGCTTTACATGAAAAACAATTTAGTCATGATGGATTTGAATGGATAAATTATTCAGATCATGAAAATGCAGTGATGTCATTTATTCGAAAAGGAAATAATCCTGCAGATGATTTAATAGTTGTCCTTAATTTTACTCAAGTAGTCCGTGAGAATTACCGAATTGGTCTGCCAAAAACGGGTAAGCTTACAGAAATATTTAACAGTGATGATGTTGATTTTGGCGGAAGTGGAGTGAAAAACAGTAAAAAACTATCGATAGAAACCAATCCTTATGATGGGAAAGAATATTCTACTGCATTATTGCTTCCTCCACTAAGTGTTGTGATTTTTAAAATATCCTAGATCTATAATTTTTAATAGTCATCGTAAAGTTGATACTTTTAAATTTAATTATGTAAAATATAAAACTAATAAAAGTTGCATTTTTGTATAGATATTTAAAGATATGATTATGAAAAAATATTTATTAATAGGTGCAGTTGTAATTGGTTTATTTTATGCTTGTGCTACTAATCCTATAACAGGGAAAAACGAACTAAATTTTGTTTCTAACAGTGAATTATTTCCTTCATCATTCCAACAATATGGAACTTTTTTGAAGGAAAATAAAATAATTTCAGGAACAGCTGATGCCAAAAGGGTAGAAGTAGTGGGATTTAAAATTAAAACAGCGGCTGAAAAATATTTAGCCTATCTGGGACAAACCGGATATTTAAATGGTTACCAATGGGAGTATAAATTAATTGAGGGTAAGGAAGTTAATGCATGGTGTATGCCCGGAGGAAAAATTGTTGTTTATTCTGGGATTTTACCAATTACCAAAGATGAAGCTGGTTTAGCAACAGTTTTGGGACATGAGGTTTCTCATGCATTAGCAAATCATGGTGCACAAAGAATGAGTGCATCCCAATTGCAAGAATTAGGTGCGGTAGGAGTTGCAGTTGCTACAGGTCAGCAAAGTGCTGAAAAACAACAAATGTGGCAACAATATTATGGTTTAGGTTCTGAAGTTGGAGTAATGCTTCCATTTAGTAGAAACCATGAAAGCGAAGCCGATAAAATAGGACTTACTTTAATGGCAATTGCTGGTTATAATCCAGATGAAGCCCTTATTTTTTGGCAAAGAATGGCTTCCCAATCTGGAGGACAATCACCACCAGAATTTCTAAGTACACACCCATCTGACGCTACAAGAATGGCAAATTTAAAAGCATTAATACCAGAAGCAAAAGCAACTGCAGCAAAAGTTAATGCTTCTTATAAATAATTGCTATGTGCAATTAATTGAATTTTTATAAATTATTTAGGCTATTCTTAAAAGAATGGCCTTTTTTAAATCATATTAGACACTATAATAGTAATGATTTATTATTAAAAAATTAATATATCAAAAAGCTATATTTATTGTTTTTCCAACTAAAAAATAAATAAATTCGCAGATAAAAATAAACATATATGGCAGATTTAGCAAAAGGAAGTAAAAAGCTACTAAACGCTTGGGCATTTTATGATTGGGCAAATTCAGTATATCCATTGGTGATTTCATCTGCAATATTTCCTATTTTTTATGAGGCCTTATTTTCTGATAGAGACCATTATATTGCCGTTTTTGGAATGAACTTAAAAAATTCGGCATTAATTAGTTTTGTTACTGCTGCAGCGTTTTTGATGGTTGCCCTTTTTTCACCTTTATTATCTGGAATTGCCGATTATGTTGGAAATAAAAAATCTTTCATGAAGTTCTTCTGCTATACTGGAGCTCTTTCTTGTATTGGTCTAAACTGGTTTAGTCTAGATAATATTTATGTCGGACTATTTTTTTACTTTTTTGGTTTAATAGGTTTTTGGGGAAGTTTAGTTTTTTATAATTCTTATTTGCCTGATATTGCTTTTACCGAACAACAAGATGCCGTAAGTGCCAAAGGATATTCTCTTGGATACATTGGGAGTGTTATTTTGTTAATAGTAAATCTTGCCATGGTAATGATGCCCGATACTTTTGGGATTACAGGTAGTAAAGGGGAAGCTGCAATGAAAGCAATGAAATATTCTTTTGTGATGGTTGGAGTTTGGTGGATTCTATTCAGTCAATATACCTATTATTTTTTGCCAAAAGGAAATAAAAGCAAAGATCAAAAAGTAACCAAAGCTGTTGTCTTTAATGGTTTTAAAGAATTGAAAAAAGTTTGGGGTTTATTAGAAGCCAACATCCCATTAAAAAGATATTTACTTAGCTTTTTTGTTTATAGTATGGCTGTTCAAACCGTAATGCTTATTGCTACTTATTTTGGTTCGCAAGAAATTGCTTGGGAGTCAGCAAGTCAAAGCCAAACTGGTTTAATTATATGTATTTTATTGATACAAATTATTGCTGTAATCGGAGCAATTTTGACATCAAAAGCTTCGGCAAAATTTGGAAATATACCAACCCTAATTGTAATCAATTGCTTTTGGGTCATACTTTGTTCTGCTGCTTATTTTATAGTAACTCCGAATCAATTTTATATTATGGCAGCTTTGGTGGGACTTGTGATGGGCGGAATTCAGGCATTATCCCGTTCTACATATTCTAAACTTTTGCCTGAAACAGAAGATACTGCTTCATTTTTTAGTTTTTATGATGTTACCGAAAAAATTGGGATAGTAATTGGTATGTGTGTATATGGTGCCATTGATCAAATTACGGGAAGTCCAAGGCTGGCAATTGTATTTTTGGCTGTGTTTTTCGTTATTGGTGTTTTACTTTTGAATAGAGTACCAAAAAAAGAGGCTTAATAATTTAAAAAAACTAATCTGTTTAAAAAATTTTGGACAGATAGCATAAAAAACCACGGGTTCATAGATTATATATAATCTATGAACCCGTGGTTTTTATAAAGACTTATAAGGTTATAAATAAATTATTATACTTTTGAAATATCTCCTGAGCCACTCACTTTGGTATCTTTTGTTTGAGGATCTCCTTTGTATTCGATATCTCCAGAACCCGAAACTCTCGCAATTAAACTCTGACTACAATTTACTTTCATATCACCTGAACCTGAAATCGTGATATTTGCGTTTTTTGTTGTCAAATTAATAGCATTCACATCTCCTGAACCTGAAGTTTTGGAAACAAAATTATCAGAACTTCCTGTTAAAACAACATCTCCGGAACCACTCAAATTGGATTCAAAATCAGTAGCTTTAACATCTAAAGTCAAATCACCAGAACCTGATAATTTAGCTTTGAAAGTAGGATTAACGATAGTGTTTTTGGAACTGACATCTCCAGAACCGGAAAGCGAAACTGAACTTATTTGTTCAAACGGCACTGTCACAATCAGCTTTTTCTTTGTGTCGATTTGAACATTTTTCTCGTTGGAAATTTTCAATACATTTCCGATAACTTCAACTTTGATGTGAGGGATTATATTTTCCTCCCCTTCAATAGTTATTGTACCTTCGGTTCCCGAAACCAAAACCACATCAAAAGAACCTGTAAGAACTATTTCGTCATAACTCGCAGTAGTTCTTTTCTCTGTTACTACTTTTCCGTTACCTTTTATTCTTGACCATTGTGCATTAGCAATTGTTGTAAAAAACAAAGCACTAAAAACAACTAATAAAACTGATTTTTTCATAGATTAAAAATTATAATTGAACATGATTTTTGAATTTGATAATATGATTGAAACTGCTACTGAACTTCCTTTTTATACAATTTTACATTACCGTAATCGGATGTAATTGAAATCTTATTTTCGCCTTTTTTCTTGTAAAAACCACTAACTCTTTTAGTATAATTAGTCTCTTCTTTAGAATTTACACTCAGCTCATTATCATATTTAAAATCTCCATATCTTACAGATACGTCAAAATCAAAATTATAATTAGATTGGAAACCAATATCCACACCAGTATATCCTGCCACTATATTTATATTATTAGCCTTCGCTTGAATTGCATCAATTGAAATATTACTGTATTTCGTGTTTAATTTTAATTGATTTGCTACAGAACCAATGTCAATAGTCAGATAATTTCCAGTCCCATCCAATGAATTGAGTTTTTTTATTTTTACACTCCCGTATTTACTGTTGTATTTTATATCATTGCCTTCGTTGATTTCAATTTCAGAATAATCCGACAGTAGATCAAGTTTAGCGACTTCATTCATTTTCAATCCAGAATATTTGGAGGTAATCGCACCATTTTTTAAATATTCTATGGTGGAACTTGAACAATAACCAATTTGAACAGTATTACTGTTACCATTTAGTTTTCCTAAATTAATTTTCCCATATTTACAATTGAAATCGGTTGTAGAAAAAAGATCTGAAGTACCAATATTTCCATACTTGTTATTCAATTTTACTGTCCCATTTTTAGGAATCTTTATAGTGTAATTGATTTCGAAATTATTATTCCTTCCATTGTTTTTTGTACTGGTGTTTCCAAAAACAGTTTTGGCACTAACCATGCTTTTTAAAGCTACAAAATCTACATCGATTCCAGCTAATTTTTCGTTAACCCATTTCTCATTATCGCCACTGACCTTAATGAGAACTTCAATTTCAATTTTATCCTCATTCCAAGTAGTAACAAAAATACTTCCATAAGAGTTCTCGACATTTATTCCGGCGTCGCTGTTCACGATATAGGCTTTACTAATAACTTTTTGTTTGGTATAGTTAAAATCATCATTAGAAAATCCTAAAAAAGGGATTAATAAAATAAGTAATAGTAGTATGTTAAATAGTTTTTTCATCATGTAAATTTTTAAGTTTTTCAGTTTCTTCAATATGTTGCAAAACATTTTTCAAAAATGAAATTCGGGTTTGTAAATTGCTAATCATAGCATAAATAATAGGTTTGCTTTCACCGTTAACTTCCAATTCGTGCTTGATTTTCTCATAATCGCTATCTAGCGATTTCATTTGTTGTAATGCATCATTTACGATTTTTTCATTCTCAGGTGATTTTTTAGCTTCAATTTCTTCTAATTGATGTTCAATCAAAACGGTAAAAATAGAATCAGTCTGTTTAGTTTCTTTTGATGCAAATTTCAGTTCTTTAGGTCTTTCATTATTCGTATAAAACAATGTAATCCCAAACATGACAACTACAGAAGCAGCTATAGCATAGATAAATCCAAAATTCTTTTTTCGTTTTTTAAGAGCCAATTTTTCTGAAAACCTATTTATATGTTGGCTATCCATTTCATGAACATCCCATTGATTTTCTAAATTTTCAAATAATTGATCTAATTTTTCATTTTCATTTTTCATCTGTAGAGAATATTGTTTTTTATCGGTCAGATGGAATTCGCAATTCATCTTTGGTTGTTACTACCAATTTTGAATAATGCTCATTTCATAACTCATTTAATTTTTTTCTTAAACTTTCTTTAGCTCTGCTTAATGTCGTTCTACAATTGGCATAACTAATTTTAAGAATTTCGCTTATTTCTTCTTGATCATAACCTTCAATATAGAATAAGGTAAGAACCATGCAGTAATTGTATTTTAAGGACTGAATGGCGTCCAAAACTTGTTTGACTTTTATATCATTAAAATCTAATTTTTCTTCCCAATCATTTTCTGGTTCTTCTAGTTTGTAAAGTGTTTTTTCAAAATCTTCTGTTTTAAATGGATTATTCTTTTTGTAAAAATCAATACTATAATTCACTATGATCCGTTTCAGCCAAGCTCCAAAGGCTACTTCTTGCTTGAAATCATTTATTTTGGTAAATGCTTTCAAAAAGCCTTCTTGCATGACGTCTTCGGCAAAATGCTCATCTTTCACAATTCGATAGGCCACATTATACATCGCCTTGCAATAGCGATTATAAATCTCGAACTGCGCTTTCTGATTATTCTCTTTGCAAAGCGTAATTAATTCTTCAATATTTTGATTGGTCAGATTCAATTAAATAGTTATGGTTTGTAGTAAAGACATTAGATTTTTTGGTTTGTTACACTTTTATAAAAATAGTTTATTTTTTTTTCATTTTTATTCTAAACAAAAAACGTCATAAACGAAAAATAGAATTCATAATCCGATAAAAATTCAAATCAGATTTGATTTTGGCACAATGATTGCCTTATTTTACACCTCAATGCTATACTGTATTTATACATCGATATTAGCCTGAAATATTGTTGCGATACCTTATATTTGCGTTCCGATTTTAAAAATTAATGACAAAAAGACTTAAATACTACTATGTCAAATCATAAAATACTTACTATTGACAATCTGTCACTTCAAGAATTTGATTCTGAAGCCGAATTAATTCCATTATTGACTCCAGAAGATGAAGAAGAAATGAATAACGAAGAATTACCCGATTCTTTACCTATTTTACCTTTACGCAATACGGTTTTATTCCCTGGAGTGGTTATTCCAATTTCGGCTGGAAGAGATAAATCAATCAAATTGATAAATGATGCCAATGCTGCCGGAAAAGTAATTGGAGTAGTGTCTCAAATTAACGAAGAAGATGAAGATCCTACATTTGAGGATATCCATAAAATAGGAACTGTAGCCCGAATTTTAAGGGTTTTAAAAATGCCTGACGGTAATGTTACAGTAATCTTACAAGGAAAAAAACGTTTTGAAATTGCCGAAATGGTTTCGGAAGAACCTTATCTTACGGCTAACATCAAAGAGGTTCCTGAAAAAAGACCAGCCAAAAAAGATTCTGAATTCAATGCAATAATCGATTCGGTAAAAGAATTGGCTGTCAAAATTGTCAATGAAAGCCCCAATATTCCTTCAGAAGCTACATTTGCCATTAAAAACATAGGAAGTCCTTCGTTTTTAATCAATTTTGTTTCTTCTAACATGAATTTATCGGTAAAAGAAAAACAAGACTTATTGTCGATAAACGGATTGAAAGAGCGAGCCTTGGAAACACTTCGTTTCATGAATGTTGAGTTACAAAAACTTGAATTGAAGAACGATATTCAATCTAAAGTTCGTTTTGACTTAGATCAACAGCAAAGAGAATATTTCTTGCATCAGCAAATGAAAACCATCCAAGAAGAATTGGGAGGAGTTTCACAAGAGGAAGAAATGGACGAAATGAGTGTGAAAGCCAAAAGCAAAAAATGGGATGATAAAACTTTAAAACACTTCGAAAAAGAATTGTCGAAAATGCGTAGAATGAATCCACAAGCTCCAGATTTTGGAATCCAAAGGAATTATTTAGAAATGTTTTTGGATTTACCTTGGGGTGAATTCTCGAAAGATAATTTTGATTTAAAACACGCCCAAAAAATATTAGATAAAGATCATTTTGGTCTGGAAGATGTCAAAAAAAGAATGATTGAGCATTTAGCCGTACTTAAATTAAGAAACGATATGAAGTCTCCAATCATTTGTTTAACTGGGCCTCCAGGTGTTGGTAAAACATCTATAGGTAGATCTGTTGCAGAGGCTTTGGGAAGAGAATATGTTCGTATTTCATTAGGCGGATTACGTGATGAAGCAGAGATTCGTGGTCATAGAAAAACCTACATTGGAGCTATGCCTGGACGAATTATCCAGAGTTTAAAGAAAGCCGGAACATCAAATCCCGTATTTGTTTTGGATGAAATAGATAAATTATCTTCTAGTCATAATGGAGATCCATCTTCTGCATTATTAGAAGTTTTGGATCCAGAACAAAACAATGCTTTCTATGATAATTTCCTTGAAATGGGGTATGACTTATCTAAAGTGATGTTTATTGCTACTTCTAATAATATGGCTGCTATTCAACCAGCATTGGTTGACAGAATGGAAGTTATCAAAATGTCAGGATATACTATTGAAGAAAAAGTTGAAATTGCCAGAAAACATTTGTTCTCTAAACAATTGACTGCACATGGATTAAAAGCTAAAGATTTGACTATTGGTAAAAAACAATTGGAAAAAATTGTAGAAGGCTATACTCGTGAATCTGGTGTTCGTGGATTGGAAAATAAAATTGCTCAAATCGTTCGTAATGCTGCCAAATCGGTTGCTATGGATGAAGAATACAATAAAAAAGTAACCGACGAGGATATCATTAAAGTACTTGGAGTTCCAAGATTGGAAAGAGATAAGTATGAAAACAATGAAGTTGCCGGTGTTGTAACAGGTTTGGCCTGGACAAGTGTTGGTGGCGATATTCTTTTTATTGAATCATTGCTTTCTCCAGGAAAAGGAATGATGACAATTACTGGTAATTTAGGAACTGTAATGAAAGAATCTGCTACAATTGCTTTGGAATACATTAAAGCAAATGCGGAATTAATGGGATTGAACCCAGAAATACTTTCGAAATACAATATTCATTTACACGTACCAGAAGGAGCTACGCCAAAAGATGGACCTAGCGCTGGTATTGCCATGTTGACTTCTTTAGTTTCTTTATTTACTCAAAAACGTGTAAAGAAAAATCTAGCGATGACAGGTGAAATTACCTTGAGAGGAAAAGTATTGCCTGTTGGCGGAATCAAAGAAAAAATATTGGCAGCCAAAAGAGCTAATATAAAAGAAATCATCTTATGTCATGAAAACAAAAGTGATATTGATGAAATCAAAGCTGAATATTTAGAAGGTCTTACTTTTCATTATGTAAAAGAAATGAGCGAAGTTTTGGAATTGGCAATAACTAAAGACAAAGTTAAAAACGCAAAAGATTTGAAATAAATCCTAATACTGAATATTTAAATTTCAATATTTAAATTCCAAATTCCAATCCTGAATTGACCAGGAACTATTGGAATTTGGAATTTGTTTTTTAATTCTTTTTCTTTTTAATTTTCGTAAGTTTGACGCTTGGAATTTTAAACTTTGGCTTTTCAAATACTATATGTCCCAAAAATTTATTTTTTACTTTTTACTCTTAATCTGTTCTGTTAATTACGGACAAATAGGAGGCAAGTACACTTATCAGTTTTTGGACTTGATTACCTCTCCAAGGCAAGCGGCATTAGGAGGTAAAGTCATTACCATTTATGACGAAGATGTCAATCAGGCTCTTTTTAATCCTGCTTCAATCAATGAAGAAATGGATAATCATTTGTCATTAAATTATGGAAATTACTATCAAGAAGTGACTTATGGAACCGCTTCATACGCTTATACTTATGATCAGCATTTGCAAACATTTCAGGCTGGTATCAATTATATAAATTATGGGAAATTTGATGGATATGATGAAAATGGCTTGCCCACAAGTTCATTTACAGGAAGTGAAATTGCTCTTTCTTTGGGATATGCATATAATATTCCTTATACTGATATTCATTTGGGAGCCAATGCCAAACTGATTGAATCTACATTAGAAAGTTACAATTCTTTTGGAGCCGCCGTTGATTTGGGAATGATATATATCGATAAAAAAAATGATGTGAATTGGGCCTTGACTTTAATGAATATTGGAACTCAATTTACTACTTACGACGGTACTAGAGAAAATTTACCTTTTGAAATAATCGCAGGAGTTTCGCAAGAATTGGAACACGTTCCCATACGCTGGCACTTTACGCTCGAAAATTTGCAACAATGGAATTTGGCTTTTTCAAATCCTGTTCGTTCAGAAACTTCAATTGACGGAACTATTACAGAAGAAAATGTATCTTTTTTCAACAATGCTTTACGACACATGATTTTAGGTATTGAGCTTTTCCCAAAAAAGGCTTTTAACCTTAGATTCGGCTATAATTTCAGAAGAGCGTCAGAACTACAAATTCAAGACCAACGAAATTTCTCTGGACTTTCATTGGGCTTTGGACTGAAACTGAACAAATTAAAATTCAATTATTCATATTCCAAATATACTTTAGCTGGAAACACTAGTTTGTTTGGATTGATTATTAATTTTGGTGAATAATTTTTAGAAGAAAGAGTAAAAAATATAGAATAAAGACTTAAAACTTATTTTTAAAACAAAAAATGAAAAAGATAACCATTGCAATAGACGGATTTTCATCCACTGGGAAAAGTACTTTAGCAAAACAACTTGCCAAACATTTGGGATATGTATATGTAGATACCGGAGCTATGTATCGTGCTGTGACTTTGTTTGCCATGCAAAACAATTGTATTGGAGCTGATTTTTTGGATAAAGAAAAATTGGTAAACAGCTTACCTTCCATAAAATTGAGTTTTAAATTTAATCCTGAATTGGGTTTTGCTGAAATGTACTTGAATGATGTCAATGTGGAAACTGAAATCCGAACCTTGGAAGTTTCAAGTTTTGTTAGTGCGGTAGCTGCTATTTCGGAGGTACGTTCTAAATTAGTAGAACAACAACAAGAAATGGGTAAAGAAAAAGGAATCGTTATGGACGGTAGAGATATAGGAACAGTTGTTTTTCCAAATGCCGAACTCAAAATATTTATGACCGCAGGAGCAGACACTCGCGCACAAAGACGTTTTGACGAATTACAAGCAAAGGGCGATTCAGTTACTTATGAAGAAGTTTTAAAGAATGTAGTTGATCGCGATTATGTTGATACTCACAGAGATGATTCGCCATTGGTAATGGCAGAGGATTCCATAGAAGTAGACAATTCTTATTTGGATAGAAAAGAACAATTTGATGTTGTCTTGGAGTTGGTAAATGAGGTAATTAATAGCTTATAAATTTTTTGTTAATATCAATATTAATGGTAGATTTACGCGCCACAAAATCTTAAAATAAAAAAATACAATTCGTCACATGGGAATTAAAAACAGATTGATAATAATGAGTTTTCTTCAATTTTTTGTTTGGGGAGCTTGGTTGATTACAATTGCAAATTATTGGTTTGGAACCAAAAACTGGGAAGGTACTCAATTTGGTTTGGTCTTTGGAACGATGGGAATTGCGTCTCTTTTTATGCCTACAATAGCTGGTATAATTGCTGACAGATGGATTAATGCAGAAAAATTATACGGAGCTCTTCATATTTTATATGGTGCAGTTTTATTTTACATTCCCGAAGTTAGCACTCCAACTACCTTTATTTATGTGATGCTTTTGGCTATGTGTTTTTATATGCCGACAATTGCTTTAAGTAATTCAATTTCTTATAACGCATTGAAAATAAATAATAAAGATGTTGTCAAGAATTTTCCACCCATTCGTGTTTTTGGAACTATTGGTTTTATAGTGGCGATGTGGATGACCAACTTGACTGGAAACAAAGCAACTGCTTATCAATTTTATATTGCTGGAATTTCAGCTGTTGTATTAGGAATTTATTCTTTTACTTTACCTAAATGTAAACCACAACGATTGATTAAAGAAGATGCTTCTTTGATGGAAACCTTAGGATTGGAGTCATTCAAATTATTTGCTAATTACAAAATGGCTTTGTTCTTTATTTTCTCCATGTTTTTGGGAGGAGCATTGCAATTAACTAATGCTTATGGAGACGTTTTTTTGGATGAGTTTAAACATTTTCCAAAATACGCTGATTCCTTTGTAATACAATATTCTACTATTATTATGTCTATTTCTCAAATTTCTGAGACTTTATTCATACTTGCCATTCCATTTTTCTTGAAACGTTTTGGAATCAAACAGGTTATGCTTATTAGTATGCTGGCTTGGGTATTGCGTTTTGGATTGTTTTCTTTTGGAAATCCTACGGATGGATTATGGATGATTATATTGTCTTGTATCGTTTACGGAATGGCTTTTGATTTCTTCAATATATCAGGTTCATTGTTTGTGGAGACACATACAGATGCTAAAAATCGTTCTTCAGCACAAGGAATGTTTATGATGATGACCAATGGAGTAGGAGCGATATTAGGAAGTATTACTTCAGGATGGGCGATTGACCGTTTTTTTACAAAGTCGTTTAATAACACAAGTGAGTTGGCTTCTTTTTTACAAACTGATGTTACAAATTCAAAAATGGTTGAATTTGTAAAAAGTCAGGGGAATTCAATTTCTGCAGATGGCTTGTTTGAGAAAGTAATTATGATGAAAGATTGGCATATGATATGGTTAGCTTTTGCTAGTTATGCTTTGATTGTAGCCATAGCTTTTGCCATTATGTTTAAACACGAACACAACCCAAATGCAGATGTTGTGGAAAATTTAAGTCATTAATTCTAATTTAGATTGAAATATACAATCCTAACAGGTTTTAAACTTGTTAGGATTTTTTACATTTAAATACTAATTATAAAAAGGCAACTAATAAAATATTAAATTATGATAAAACAAATTTTAGGAGTTATAGCAGGTTATGCCATTTTTGTGATAAGCTCAGTATTACTCTTCAGCCTTTCGGGAGTAAAGCCTCACTCAGAAGCTTCTATTGCTTTTATGTTTTTGACATTTGTTTACGGAACTGTTTTTTCATTCCTTAGTGGGCTAGTTACTCAAATTATTGCCAAAACAAAGAACTTAAAAGTCAATTACATACTTTTTGTTATCATGGCGGGTTTTGCCACTTTTTCACTTTTTAAATCCGATGGCAGTTCTTGGACTCAGTTATTGGCTATTTTTGTTTTTGCTCCAATTTCTATTTTAGGCGGATTGTTTATAATCAAAAAAACAATATAACCTAAGTAGCCCCGATAGCAGTGAAAATCCTCCCGTTTTTTTTCGGGAGATTGTAACGTATAGCGGGAACAATGTCAATAAATATGCCTAATCATTCGCTCCTAAACCTTTTTTTGGACTGTTTAACGTTTTGTATAAATATCTCTCTATAAATATTTTGCCATATTAAATAAAAGAATTAATTTTGCACACCTTTTGGTAGAGAAGAGTTTCCTTTAGGTATCAACTATTTATGTAAAACAACTTCTGTATTTTTCTATCGCATGAAGAAACTCGAGAAAAAACAGAATACAAATTTTTTATCAGCATGTCTGAACAATTAAAATCACAAGAAGAGTTTTTAGCAAATTTTAACTGGCATAACTTCGAAGAAGGTATCGATGCAGTAGATGAGAAAAACTTATTGGAATTCGAAGAACTAGTATCAAAAACTTTTATTGCAACTGACCAAGAAGAAGTTGTTGAAGGAGTAGTTGTAAGAATCACAGATAGAGACGTTATCGTTGATATCAACGCAAAATCGGAAGGTGTTATTTCATTAAACGAATTCCGTTACAACCCAGCTTTAAAAGTAGGTGACAAAGTAGAAGTATTAATTGACATCCGTGAGGACAAAACTGGTCAATTGGTATTATCTCACAGAAAAGCACGTACTATCAAATCTTGGGATAGAGTTATTTCAGCTAACGAAACAGGTGAAATCGTTAATGGTTTTGTAAAATGCAGAACTAAAGGTGGTATGATCGTTGACGTTTTCGGAATTGAAGCTTTCTTACCAGGATCTCAAATTGATGTTAAGCCAATTAGAGACTACGATGTATATGTAAACAAAATGATGGAATTCAAAGTGGTAAAAATCAACCACGAATTCAAAAATGTTGTTGTTTCTCATAAAGCGCTTATTGAAGCGGATATTGAAGTACAGAAAAAAGAAATCATCGGTCAATTACAAAAAGGACAAGTATTAGAAGGTGTTGTTAAAAACATTACTTCTTATGGTGTGTTCATTGACTTAGGTGGTGTTGACGGATTAATTCACATTACTGACCTTTCTTGGAGTAGAATCAACCACCCAAGTGAAGTTCTTGAATTAGACCAAAAATTAAACGTTGTAATCCTTGATTTCGATGATGAGAAAACAAGAATTCAATTAGGATTGAAACAATTAAACGCTCACCCATGGGATGCTTTGAATGCTGATTTGAAAATTGGTGATAAAGTAAACGGTAAAGTAGTTGTAATCGCTGATTACGGTGCATTTATTGAAGTAGCTGAAGGTGTTGAAGGTTTAATCCACGTTTCTGAAATGTCATGGTCAACTCATTTACGTTCTGCTCAAG
Source organism: Flavobacterium sp. P1_E4 (assembly GCF_056405915.1). Taxonomy (NCBI): domain Bacteria; kingdom Pseudomonadati; phylum Bacteroidota; class Flavobacteriia; order Flavobacteriales; family Flavobacteriaceae; genus Flavobacterium; species Flavobacterium sp. P1_E4. Next base: position 133,718 of record NZ_JBFUBE010000005.1, on the reverse strand, counting down.
ATTTCGTAAAAGTTGGAGATGTTGTAGAAGCTGTTATCTTAACTTTAGATAGAGATGACCGTAAAATGTCATTAGGTATCAAACAATTGACTCAAGATCCTTGGACTGACATTACTTCTAAATACCCAGTAGGTTCTAAACATACAGGTATCGTTAGAAACTTTACAAACTTTGGAATTTTCGTAGAATTAGAAGAAGGAATTGATGGATTAATTTACATCTCTGACTTATCTTGGACTAAGAAAATCAAACACCCATCTGAATTTGTAAATGTTGGTGAGAAATTAGACGTAGTTGTATTAGAATTAGATGTTGATGGACGTAAATTATCTTTAGGTCACAAACAAACTACTGCTAATCCTTGGGATCAATACGAAGATTCTTTCGCAGTTGGAACTATCCACACAGGTGAAATTTCTGAAATCGTTGACAAAGGAGCTACTGTAGAATTCGGTGAAGATATCGTTGCTTTCATTCCTACTCGTCACCTTGAAAAAGAAGACGGTAAGAAATTGAAAAAAGGAGATTCTGCTGATTTCAAAGTAATTGAATTCAACAAAGAATTCAAAAGAGTAGTTGCTTCTCACACTGCTATCTTCCGTGAAGAAGAAGAGAAAAACGTGAAAGCTGTTACTGAAAATACTTCATCTGCATCTACTACAAACGCACCAGCTGCAACTTTAGGAGATAACAATGATGTATTGGCTGCATTGAAAGCTAAAATGGAAAAATCAGAGAAAAAATAATTTCTTGATTTTTTGAATATAGGAAGTCCCACAGCAATGTGGGACTTTTTTTTGTGCCTTTTTCAGATTATTTTAATAAGAAAAAGTGTTTAGTAATTTCAAAAGTATATATTTGTTTTCTAAATGTTTATCTATGAAAAAATTCTACTTTTTGGTATTGACTTTTTGTTTTTTTAATGGTTTGAGTGCGCAGGTAATCGATTTTACTTATAGTGCGGAATTTAAAGATGTTTTACTTAATACTAATACATCCTCTAGTATTGCAAAGGATAAGAATGGAAACAATATTAAAATTGATATCAACGGTGATAATCAAATACAGGTTAGTGAAGCGCTAAATGTATATCAATTAAATATGAACAGGTATAACCGAGATGCAGCTGGCCTATTTGGCCCACTCCACAATATTGATGTTATTAAATATTTTACCAATTTAATTTATTTGAATTGTAATGACTGTATAATTGATAATTTGGATGTAACTCAATTGAAAAATTTAGTAGAATTGCACTGTAGTTATAATTTTATTCAAAATTTGAATGTAGTTGGCCTAACAAATCTAAAAATATTAAATTGTGAACAGATTAATGATGATTTAGATTTAACAGGTCTTACTAATCTGGAATATTTGGATAGTAATAATAGCACTATGTCTACGTTGGATTTATCGCAATGTCCTAATCTTATAACACTGGAACTCTCAAATATTAATACTTTGGTGAATTTATCTGTATCTGGATTAAATAAATTAGAAAGTGCTGTAGTTAATGGGTATTCACTTCGAACCTTATCTTTTAAGAATTTACCAAATTTAAAAAGACTGATTTGTTCTGAAGGTACTTCTAATTATACATACATTTCAAACCTTGAATTGTCCGGTTTAAAAAATTTAGAAGAACTTGATTGCTCATTTAATAGAATTACAAGTTTAAATTTAACTGACTGTTATAAACTTAAAGAGCTCAAATGTAATAATAATAGTTTGACAGGTATTTTGAATGTATCCGATAAAAAAGATTTAATATTATTGGAATGTGAATATAATCAAATAACTGGTTTACTTGTGAAGAATGGCTACAAATGGAAAGACTATGACATCTTTTTTTTCAATAATCCAAATTTAAAATACATTTGTGCTGATGACGATCAATATATATTTTTTAAAAATAAAGTTGAAAGAAGCGGAATGTCTCTTTCAACCGTATGTATTAATTCATATTGCACATTTACTCCTGGTGGTGTTCTTTATACAATACAAGGTAACAGTAAATTAGACAGCAATAATAATGGGCCTGATGCCTCTGATTCAAATTATCCAAGCATAAAATTAAACATTACCGATGGGACAACAAATGGGGTCTTTGTTTCTAATACTTCTGGAAATTATTCCATTCCAGTCCAAGCAGGAACTCATATAATCACTCCGGTTTTAGAAAATCCTAATTATTTTACAATTTCCCCAACAATTGCAAGTGTAACTTTCCCAACACAATTCAGTCCATTTATGCAGAATTTTTGCGTTACTGCAAATGGTTTTCATCAGGATTTAGAGATTTCATTATTACCAATATCAAGAGCGAGGCCGGGTTTTGATGCGACCTATAAAATTATATATAAAAACAAAGGAAATCAAGTTCAATCAGGCGCTATAAATCTTACTTTTGATGATATGGTTTTAGATTTTGTTTCTTCACTTCCTGAAAAATCAAGTCAATTAAACAAAACTATATCTTGGAATTTTGCTGATTTAAAACCATTTGAAAGTAGAGAGATTAAATTAACATTAAATTTAAATGCTCTGACAGAGACTCCCTCAGTGAATATTGGAGATGTTTTAAAATTTAAGGCAACAATAGCATCGCAAGATATTGATGAGACTCCAACAGATAACACATTTACAATAAAACAAATTGTTGTTGGTTCATTCGATCCAAATGACAAAACCTGTTTAGAGGGTGATGTTATTACTCCCAGTTTAATTGGTGAATATGTTCATTATTTAATCCGTTTTGAAAATACAGGAAATTATCCTGCACAAAACATTGTTGTAAAAGATATGATTGATTTGTCAAAATTTGATATTTCGACTTTAGTTCCAACTGATGCCAGTCATTCTTTTGTTACCAAAATTACTGAAAACAACAAGGTGGAATTTATTTTTGAAAATATTAATCTTCCTTTTGAAGATGCTAATAATGACGGCTATATTGCTTTTAAAATCAAAACGAAACCAACTTTGGTTGTTGGAGATTCATTTGACAATGAAGCTAACATTTACTTTGATTATAATTTTCCAGTATTAACCAACAAAGCGACATCTAAATTTGGAACAACTTTGGGAGCTCAAGATTTTGAGTTTTCTAATTATTTTAATATTTATCCAAATCCAGTCAATGAAGTGCTGAATATTTCAACAAAAAATGATATAGAAATTAAATCAATTGCTGTTTATGATATTTTGGGACAATTGGTGATTGCACTTCCTAATATAAAAGATACTTCAAAAATTGATGTTTCAAATTTAAATTCTGGAAATTATTTCCTAAAAATAAAATCGGACAAAGGAAGCTCTAGTATTAAATTTATAAAAAACTAAGTTTTTAAAACAATAGTAATAAATAATTTCTTGATTTTTTGAATATAGGAAGCCCTACAAATTGAGGTTTTTTTTTGTTAAAACAAATACTACTTAATTTATTTTTTTGTATCCTATTTTTTTTAAAAATAAAAAGTTAAAACAATCTTAACCTATGGGAAAATGCTTATTTTTGAAAAAATCAAATAAAATTTATGGTTCCAAAACTACGTTTTCCTACTCATTTTACATTTTATTCTTTTCTTACAATTTTCATTCTATTTTTCTGCTCAATAAATGTTAATGCGCAATGTGCTGGTGATGATAATGTAATGCTTACTGTTTGTGACATTACGAATTCTGCTAGCCAAGTTATTAATTTGTATGCCGAATTAGGAGGAACTCCTACTACTGGCGGAACATGGAAAGACAATGATAGATCTGGTGGTTTGAATAAAACTACTGGTGTTTTAAATACACAACAAATCAAAAAAAGCGGAATTTATCATTATACATATACCGTTACAGGTGTTTCTGGTTGTAATGACAACACCGCTGTTATAACCGTAACTATTGGGGGATATACTGGAGTTCCTGGCCCCAATTCTTCAATTTGTAATACCGAAACTGCGTATAACTTATATCAAACTTTTAATGGTAATTTTCTAGCTCCACAAACGGGAGGAAATTGGGTTGGAAATACTACAAGTGCTGGCTTGAGTGATAATTTACTGAATGCTACCTCTCTGTATAACGGGCCTCCTCCACCTACTTACGAATACACATATTCAATACCAGCTATCGGTACTTGTGCTGCCCCCCCGGATGCTCACGTTTTTGTAACAGTTTATCGCTCTCCTGTACCCGGAGTTCCTTCGAATTTACAACTGTGTTCCAATGAACTAAGTGCTTATACTAATGTAAATTTAAATAATCAATTATCAGGAGAAGACGCTGGTGGAATTTGGACTGAAACATCAACAGATGAAATCGATAATAATGATGATACTGATTCCACTATTAATATTCAAAACATTTACAATACCAAAGGACCTGGAATGTATCTTTTTAGTTACACGGTGCTCTCCGATAATAATGTTTGTTACGATCAAACTTCGAATGTGTTTATAACTATAGAGAAATTACTTGATTATACAGGAGCTACTTTAAAAATCAATCCGTCACAGCCCATTTGTGAAAATGAAGTTGCAGCAACCGCTGTTTCTGCCACCATACAAAATGTTATAAATATTCCGGATGGAAACTATAATGTGACGTATACAATATCAGGTAGTGGAGTATTAAGAACAACTACATCTAATTTTATTAATAATGTTTTGACCTTTTCAATTGCTTCCAATAATTTTACACTTCCCAAAGATTATACTGTAACTGTTACCAATATTGTCAGCAGTACAACATTAAATATTTGTAACAATATAATTCCTTTAATTTCGGGAGTGCTTAAAGTCAATCCAATTCCTAGAATCAATAATGCTACACTTACTATTGCTCCGGTTTGTCAAACTTTTGATGCATCAGTTGATTTTTCCGGAACATCAAATCTAACTGATGGGGCTTATGATATTTTATACAATTTAAGTGCGCCAAATTTAGCAACTGCAATTCCTGCTGTTATGAATGTTATAGGTGGAATTTCTTCTTTTTCAATTCCAACAGCTTTAATTCCTCAATCTGGAAAAACTACCATTACAATTACCAAAATCACCAATACAACAACTGGCTGTACCAATACATCGACACTTAAAAAAGAATTTACCGTAAATCCTTTACCTAATGTTTCTAATTTAGCTACTACAATAAATAATGTTTGTCAAGGTCAACCAACAACTGTCAAATTAACAGGATTAGGAACTTTAACTTCAATATCGATAACTTACAACATTTCAGGATTTAATACCGTGGCATCTCAAACAATCCCATTGACAGTAGTTGCCGGAAAAATTGATTTTCCTATTCTGGCAACAGATATTCCTATTGCAGGGCTAACCACTTTTACAATAACAAATGTTACTAATACCATAACAGGTTGTTCTATTGCTACTAATAATAAAACCGATTTTACAGTTAATCCATTACCGAACCTTCCTGTTGCAGCTGATGTTCAACCATTTTGCACTTCTGAAAATGCAACTGTAGCAAATTTAAGCCCTCAAGGAAGTCAATACCAATGGTTTGATTCAGCTACAGGTACTGTTCCCTTAATTAGTTCAACACCTTTAGTTCCCAAAAATTATTTTGTCAAAGAGGTAAATGCATTAACAGGATGCGAATCAAGTTTGAAGACTATTAGTGTACTTATCAACACCAACCCTCAAATAGATAATGCTACATTAACAATTGCAACTATTTGTCAAGGATATTCTGCAAATGTAAATTTATCTGGCTCTTCCAATCTTACAGATGGAAATTATAATATTCTTTATAACTTAACAGATAGTAATATTGCAACTGCGATTCCTGCAACATTAAGTGTAATAAATGGAATCTCTTTATTTTCTATTGATTCCAGTTTAATTCAGAATTCTGGAAATACAACAATTACCATAACTAATATCACGAATGCATTAACCAATTGCACTAACACATCAATATTATCGAAAGATTTCATGGTAAATACATTACCTGATGTTACCAATATGGTTGTAACGGTAAACGATGCCTGTTTTGGTCAAGATGTAAATGTTGATATTAAGGGATTGGGAACTTTAGTCAATATCACTCTTAGTTATACTGTATCTGATGCCAATACCATATCTAAACAAACAATTCCTTTGGTTGTAAGCGAAGGAAATGCGAACTTTTCAATTCCCGCGGCAAATTTTTTGAATACAGGAAACAATACTTTAGTCATAACTGATTTAACCAATACTGGAAATAGTTGTTCCGTAATAATCAGTACTGTATCCAAAATTTTTGCTGTTAATGCCATTCCAAATTCCCCAGCTGTTGCTGATCAAAAATTCTGTGAAACCGATTTAGCAACTGTAGCTAATTTGACTCCAAACGGAAGCCAATATAACTGGTATGATGCACCAACAAGTACAACACCTTTGACATCAGACAAAGTTTTGGTGACAAAAAAATATTATGTTAAGGAAATTAATGCAACAACAAGTTGTGAATCTATAGCAACTCCAATAAGTGTTTTAATAAATACTGTTCAAATACCTGTTTTAAATCCTAATGGAGAAGAATTTTGCGGAATAAACAAACCAACAATTCTAAATTTATCAAATAATACCACCGCTTCAGCGAATTTAGCTTGGTATGATAATGCAATAAATGGAGCATTACTTCCAATCACAGATTTACTTTTGGAAGGAACAACTTATTATGGGTTTGATTACGATACGAATTCTCAATGCTATTCCAGTCCATTACCAGTAACTGTTTCCTTAACTGATTGTACTGTAACTCCAGAAGGATTGAAAATTCCTGATGGGTTTTCTCCAAATGGTGATGGTATAAATGAAACTTTTCAAATTATAGATGTCGAATTTTCTTTTCCAAATTACACATTAGAAATTTTTAATAGATATGGAAATGTATTATTTAAAGGAGACATTAACAAACCTGCTTGGGATGGAAAAAATTCCAATTCAAGTTTTATAAGCGGTGATGCACCTGCTGGAGTTTATTTTTATATTATCAATTATAATAAAGACAATTTGCCTCCAAAACAAGGCCAACTTTATTTAAACCGATAATTCTTTTTTACCTATAAATTTATTCTGATGAAAAAAATAATACTTCTTGTGTTTTTTTTCCTTTCCATACTAAAGGCAACCGCTCAACAAGACCCTCATTTTACACAATATATGAACAATATGAGTGTTGTAAATCCTGCTTATGCGACAGCTACTCCTGCAATATTAAATTTAGGGAGTTTGTATCGTTACCAATGGGCTGGAATCGAAGGAGCTCCAAAAACGCTTACTTTATTTGCTCACACTCCAATAAACCAAAAGATAGAAGCTGGTTTCTCTTTGGTTTCGGATGATATTGGAGATGGTGCAAAAAAAGAAACTAATTTCTTTACTGATTTTGCCTATGTGCTTCAGTTGAATGAAAAACAAAAACTTTCGTTTGGACTTAAAGCGGGCTTTTCATCAATAAGCACGAACTTTAACGGCTTTCAATTGAATAGTGGAGATACTTCTACAGATAAAGCATTTTCTGAAAATATAAATGAAACTGTTCCTAATATTGGAGTAGGAGCCTATTATTTTACCGACAACTATTATGTTGGACTTTCTACACCAAACTTACTTTCGTCTGAACACATCAAATCCAGAGCTGAAATTAATTCCTTTGGCCCACAAGAAATTCATACTTTTTTAACGGGTGGATATGTTTTTGACCTTAACGAAGCTTTCAAATTGAAGCCTGCTTTTATGGCAATATTTGTAAAAGGAGCACCAGTTTCTGTGGATCTAACAGCTAATTTATTGTATAATGAAAAATTCGAACTTGGAGCCGCCTATCGATTTGGTGATGCGGTAAGTTTGTTGATGAATGTCAATGTAACTCCAAATTTGAGAGTTGGATATTCTTATGATTATGTCACTTCAAATTTAAGCCAATTCAGCTCTGGCTCACATGAAATTGTATTATTGTATAACTTGGATTTACTAGGCAAAGGATACGATAAATCACCTAGATTCTTCTAAAAAAGTAAACATGAAAAGAATATATATACTCCTCATCGTATTTTCAATCCAATTCATTCAAGCCCAACAGCAGGACTTACAGCGAGCAAACCAATTGTTTAACAAAACGTATTATAGCCAGGCTATTCCTTTGTATGAAAAAATTAGCGATAAAACCCAAACTGCAGAAGTAATTCAGAATTTAGGGGATTGTTATTATTTCACCAATGATTATGAAAAAGCCCAACAACAATATGCTCTTTTAATTCAAACTAAAAGCAAGGAACTTAATGAAGACTTTTATTTTAGATATGCCCAAACATTGAAAGCCAAAGGAAGATATAGTGAAGCAAATGACATCATGCGAAAGTTTTATTTGACTTCCAATAATAATATGGCAATTGAAAAATTAAACAATGATATTAAAACTTTAAAAAACGTTTCAGCGATTGGACAAAGGTTTGACATACAAAATCTAGCATTAAATACCGAGAATTCAGAGTTTGGTACTGTGGTTTTTGAAGAAAACTTGGTATTTGCAGCGGTCAAAAAGAAACCAAATCTATTTGACAAAACCTATAAATGGAATAATGAATCATATCTTAATTTAGTTAGTATTCCATTAAAAAATATAAATGCAAAAGATTCTATTGTAACTTATTTTTCAAAAGATTTAAAATCACCTATGCATGAATCGAATGCTATTTTTACAAAGGATGGCAAATTCATGTATTTCACAAGAAATAATTCAAATAACGGTAGGAGAGAAAAGAACACAGACAAAATATCAAACATTCAAATTTTTAGAGCTGAGTTTGTGAATGGTAAATGGACTAATATTACGGCATTACCTTTCAATAGTGCTGATTATTCTGTAGAGCATCCTGCTTTGAGCATAGATGAGAAGATACTTTATTTTGCCTCTGATATGCCTGGAACATTGGGCTCTTTCGATATTTTTAGCGTTTCGGTAGATGGTTCTGTTTATGGTAAACCAATGAATTTGGGAGAAAAAATAAACTCTCCAAAAAGAGAACAATTTCCATTTGTTTCCAAAGACAATAAATTATATTTTTCTTCCAATGGTCATGAAGGCTACGGTGCTTTGGATATTTTTGTTTCAGACATTCAAGACAATTCCTATTCTAAAGCCTCGAATGTGGGACTTCCTGTAAATTCAGGTTATGATGATTTTGCCTATTATATAGATTCCGACACAAAAGAAGGTTATTTTTCTTCGGATAGACCTGGAGGAAAAGGTAAAGACGATATTTATTCTTTCAAAGAAACGAAAGAATTGCTTATCGAAGATTGCAAACAATATATTGCCGGGATAATAACTGATGTAGATTCTCATCTTGCTTTAGAAAATGCTATAGTAATCTTAAAAAATTCTTCAAATCAAGAGCTTGAAAAAGCAACTACTACTGCTGATGGAAAATTTAATTTCACGGTTGAATGTGAATCAAATTATTTATTGTTTACGACAAAGGTAAACTATACAGAGAATACAAGAAATTTGAAAATTTCAGGAGAAAGGAATAAATCGAATAATGGTTCTATGGAAATTCGATCCCTAGAAAATATCAAAAAGGAAGAACAAGTGGCTTTGGATAAAAAAATAGCCGCCGATTTAATTATAGCTCAGCAATTGAAAGCTGCTGAATTAGTTGCACGTGAACAAAAAAAGAAAGACGATGCTATTGCTCTTGAATCCAAAAGATTGACAGACAAGGAAGCTGCTGAGCAATTAAAAAAAGACAAACTGATTGCTGATAAAAAAAATAAAGAAATTACAGAAGCCAAGAAAAAAGAAAAAACTGCCGCTATTGTGGCTGCCGAAAAAGATGTAGTTAAAGACAAAGACCGATTAATAATCAAGACGGAACCTATTTATTTTGATTACGACCTGTGGTATATTCGAAAAGACTCCAAAAAGATATTAAATCGTATTGTTGAATTGATGAATAAATATCCGGAAATGGTAGTCGAAATTGGTTCGCACACTGACAATCGAGGCACTATAAAATACAACGCTGATCTTTCACAAAATAGAGCAGATGCAACCAGAAATTACATTTTGGAGCAAGGAATCTCTAAAAATAGAATTCTTGCCAAAGGTTATGGAGAATCAGTTCCAATTGTAAAATGTATTCCTGAAGATTCGTGTGATGAAGAACAACACGAATTAAACAGAAGAAGTGAATTTGTAATAAAGAATTTGTAATAAATAACAACACACAGCTGTATCGTTAAAAAAAGACAATTGGTTTTTATAATCTATTGCCTTTTTTTTATTCTATTTTAAAAAAGCATAACACATTGTAAGTCAATTAAAAAAAAAAAATTTTCATCTTCGTAAGAAATAAAATTAAAAAAAATCATTTTTATAAAACCAAAAGCCATCTGTTTGCGTAAATGTCTTTATATAACTTTTAAAAATAGATTTTTATGAAAACTAGAAAATTTTTATCGATTGCATTTTTTGGCTTAATGTTAGGAGTTACCTCTTATGCTCAAAAAAGTGTTATGGTTGGAGGAGCCGCAATGTATCCTACCAAAAATATTATTGAAAATGCAGTAAACTCAATGGATCACACCACATTAGTAGCAGCTGTAAAAGCAGCTGGTTTAGTTGAAACTTTACAAAGTACCGGACCATTCACCGTTTTTGCCCCTACAAATGAAGCTTTTGATAAATTACCAAAAGGGACTGTTGAAAACTTGCTGAAACCTGAAAATTTAAAAACATTGCAAACCATTTTAACTTACCATGTAGTTGCCGGAAAAATGAATGCTGCAGATTTATCAAATGCAATTAAAGTAGGAAATGGCAAAGCAATATTGAAAACAGTGAGTGGTGGGACATTAATTGTCTGGATGCAAGGGAAAGATTTATACATCACTGACGAAAACGGATCTAAATCTAAAATTACAATTGCGGATGTAAATCAATCTAACGGAGTAATTCATGTAATTGATACTGTTCTATTACCTAAACAATAATTTTAAATTGGTTAATTTTGTTAATTGCAAAGTCTGATTAAATATTAGGCTTAAAAAAAATCCCAATACTAAAAATAGTATTGGGATTTTTACTTTATTAAAAAAAGATTATCTCAAACTTGCTCCAAGTTCCGTTTCAAAATTCTTTATTAATTTACTCATAATTTTATCAATTTGAGCATCTTCAAGTGTTTTGGCAGTATCTTGAATCGTGAAACTCAATGCATAAGATTTCTTACCTTCTGGCAAATTTTGGCCCTCATATACGTCAAACAAATTGATATTTTTTAATAATGCTTTTTCTGTTTGTCTTGCAATCGTATAAATCGCATCATAAGTAACATTTTGATCAACCAATAGAGCCAAATCTCTACGAACTTCTGGATATTTTGGAATTTCAGTGTATTTAATTTTACTAGACATTAATTTCAAAACCGTAGCCCAATTAAAATCAGCGTAGAAAACTTCTTGTTTGATTCCGAAGTGTTTTAAAACTGATTTTTTTACAACACCAAATTCAACTAAAGTTTCGCTTCCCAAGCCAAATGCGATTCCTTCTGAAAACACATCTGAATTTACTGCTACACTTTTTGCATTAGAAATCCCTAATCTTGAAAGTATACCTTCTACATATCCTTTGAATAAAAAGAAATCAGAAGGTTTTTGTGCATTTGTCCAGTTTTCTTGGTTTCTATTACCTGTTTGGAATAATGTTAAATGCTTAATTTCTTCGTAACCAGATAAAAAATTATGATATGATTTTCCAAATTCAAATAATTTTAAATCAGAATTTTTACGATTAATATTATACGATATAGCTTCCAATCCAGAAAATAATAATGACTGACGCATTGTTGCCAAATCACTGCTCAAAGGATTTAACATCGTTACATTGTACTCTTCTTTAAGCATTTCTGAAAGTTGTACATATGAAGCCGTGGTCAATGAATTGGCCATCATTTCATGAAAACCTTGAGAATTCAATTGTGTTGCAACACTATTTTGTACTTTATAATCCTCATTTCGAGGAGAATTGGAAACTGTTGCATTCAATTTTTTGGAGAATACAATATTATTATACCCATACACTCTTAAAATTTCTTCGATGACATCAATTTCTCTTTGTACGTCTACACGGTAAGCAGGAATAGTCAATCCTAAACCAGCATCAGAAACACTGTTTATTTTGATTTCCAAAGAAGCTAAAATTTGCTTGATTGTATCTTTTGGCAATTCCTGACCTATAATGCGTGCAACATTTTTGAAATTTAAAAATACTGTAAAACCTTCAATTTTCTTTTGATAAATATCTACAATATCTGATGTAATTTCACCACCTGCTACTTCTTGAATCAATAAAGCAGCTCTTTTCAAGGCATACTCGGTGACACTTGGATCGATTCCTCTTTCAAATCTGAAAGAAGCATCAGTATTCAATTGGTGTCTTTTTGCCGATTTTCGAATACTCACTGGATTGAAATAAGCACTTTCCAAGAATATTGAAGTAGTTGCTTCTGTTACTCCTGATTTTTTTCCTCCAAAAACACCAGCAATGCATAAAGGCCCTTTTTCGTCACAAATCATTAAATCTTCTTCATGCAAAGTTCTTTCTACATCATCCAAAGTGATAAACTTCGTACCAGCCGGAAGTGTTTGAACAATAACTTTTCCTTTAATTTTTGTTGCATCAAAAGCGTGTAGAGGTTGCCCTAAATCATGTAATACATAATTCGTAACATCCACAATATTATTTTTTGGATTTATTCCAATCGCTTTCAATCTATTTTTTAACCACTCTGGAGATTCTTTTACTGAGATGCCAGAAATAGTTACTCCACAATATCTTGGCGCAAGATGAATATCTTTGACATCGACATCAATTTTTAAAGTTCTTTTATCAACTCTAAAATTACTTACTGAAGGTGTGATTAATTCTACATTAATTCCAGTTTGTATCAGCCCAGCTCTTAAGTCACGCGCAGTTCCTAAATGGCTCATTGCGTCGGCACGGTTTGGTGTTAAACCAATTTCAAAAACTTCGTCATTTTCTATTTTAAAAACCGTAGAAGCCAATGTTCCCGCTGCAATCGAATCATCAAGCACCATGATTCCGTCATGACTTTCGCCAAGACCTAATTCATCTTCTGCACAAATCATTCCATGACTTTCTTGTCCTCTGATTTTTCCTTTTTTAATAGTAAAAGAATTTCCATCCTTATCATATAAAACGGTTCCAATAGTTGCAACAGGCACTTTTTGTCCTGCATCAACATTACTGGCTCCGCAAACAATTTGCAAAGGAACTCCATCACCTAAATCAACAGTTGTGATTTTTAATCTATCCGCATCTGGATGAGGCATACAAGTAAGAACATGTCCTACAACGATTCCTTCCAATCCGCCTTTTACTGATTGGTATTTCTCAACGATTTCAACTTCAAGTCCTAAATCAGTAAGTAATGCAGCTGTTTCATCCGATTTCCAATCGATTTTAATAAATTGTTTTAACCAGTTGTAAGATATTTTCATGCGGAGATATTATTTGTTTTTATTTGAACATGGTATCGCCTTTCTATATTTTGATTCCATTTTTGAATCATGGCGTTTCATATTACGTTTTTTTCAAGATTGCAAATATAATCAATGTTTCTTGAGGGTCAAAGTTAGTTAGTAGTAAAAATCGATTCAATTGTAACAAATTTTGAAACTCTTTTTATAATATTTCTTCAATATGTTTTTTAATATTTTCAGCTATTTTTGTAGTAGGTAAGTCGTTATCATCGTATCCAAAAGGTTCTTCAATTTCTTCGGAAATTAATTCGATACTCGCCAGTACATAAAAAACAAAAGACACTACTGGAATTACATAATATCCTAATGTAAAAGCATGGGGAAAAGGCAATGTTAAAATAAAAATGAATATTATTTTTTTTATAAAAGTACTGTATGAATAGGGGATTGGTGTGTTTTTTATTCGTTCACAGGCTCCACATATATCCGTAAAAGACTGAATTTCACTATTTAAAACAATCAATTGATCACCAGAAATTTTATGAGCAACATACAAATCATTTATTTTTTGGAACAGCATTTTAGCTATTTGATTCGGCCTGTGCTTGTGATGATCAATCTCTAAGTCAACTTGTTCAAACAATTGCTTACTCGTTTCTTCGTCTTTCAAATGCTTGTTTAACATCGAAGCATAGCTTGGAATTAATTTCTTGAAATAAGCCAAATCTCTTTCATCCTTTAATATAACTGACAACTTGATTGCTAAATTTCTACTATTATTAACTAAAGCTCCCCACAATTTACGTCCTTCCCACCAACGATCGTAAGCTGAATTAATTCGATAAGCCAATAATAAAGAGATAACAAAACCTAATGTTGTATGAATTAGAAAAAGGTTTTTGACGTGACTGGTTTCTTCTAATTTAAAATAGTCAATCTCCAAGTATGCAACCACACCTGAATATATCATAACTAAAAACAACATTGGAAATAATTGTCTAATCGTATCCGATCTATGAAAACGAAAGATATAAGCGAACCAAATTCTAGGATTGTATGAAACCATTCTTACTTTTTGGTATCAAAAATAATTAAAAATTAAGATTACCTGCTAATTCTCTTAATGTAATTTCAGATAATTTTGCTTGAAATTGTGCGCTACTCAAACGAATTCTTGAATTGATATAATTTAATTGGGCAGCTCTAAACTCAACAGAAGTAATGGTTCCAATTTTAAATTTCTCAGCTGTTATTTCAAGGTTTTGTTTAGAAATGGCTGTATTATTTTCTTCTAAATCAATTAAATCTAAATTGGTTAAATATATTTGGAAAGCAACAGTCAAATTACTTCTAAGCTGAATCAATTGTTGATCGATCAATAATTTTGAATTGTCAACTTGCATTTTAGCAATTTTTTCATTTCTGTTTTGCGAATCACCATCAAATAAATTCAAAGAAGCCGTAAAACCATAATTCAAGCCATGAGCAGAAGATTGAGTTGTAAAACCAAGGCTTGATTTTGTATCATTAAAATTATATCCCGTATTTAATTTAACCGTAGGATAGCGTTCTCCTTTGATTTGTTTCAAATCTAATTCAGATACTTTTTTATTAATAATTTGCATCTCTAATTCTGGATTTTGCTTTTCTGCTAACGTTATTAGATCAATAAGTTTTAATTTTCGATCCACATTTATTCCTTCAGAAACTTTAAAATCGGTATTCAAATCTCTCGCCAAGATCTGGTTCAAAAGTGTTTTGGCGTTGGCATAAGTCTGTTTTTCCTTTAACAAGTTACCAAGATCCGTGTTCAAATCCACTTGAGCATTTAGCACATCTAATTTAGATCCTTTTCCGATAGTGTATCTATTTTTGGTAAACTCTAATCTTTTTTGCGAAATGATTATAGTAGAATCCAAGTCGGATAATTTTTGTTGTTCCTGTATCAAATCATAATAAACAGAATTCACACTGCTTACTTTGTTGATAATGGTCATTTTCAATTGGGCATCACTCATATTTTGTAATTCCTTCAATTGATCATATTTGGCAAACATTTTTAAACCATCAAAAATGGTCCAATCCAAAGCAACTCCATAATTCAAGTTATTATTTTTGGCATTTTTCAACTCAATAGTAGTTCCATCCGATCTGGTTTGAGAGGTATTCAGAATGCTATTGTTATCTGTAGCTACGGCACTTATAGAAGGTAACATTCCTGCATTTCCAATAGCCACATTCGTTTTGTCAATTTTTAAATTATTGTCGGCAATTTTTATTTCATAATTGTTTTCCAATGCAATTTTGACAGCATTTTCAAGGGTAAGCATTTCTTGTGCATTTCCTATTGCAAAGCAAAAGAAAAACAGCAGGAGACTTTTAAAAAACAGTTTGGTATTCATATTATTAGATATTATTTGAATTGCCTCCAGCTAAAACTAGAGGCAATTTAATACTTTGAAAAATTATTTTTTTATGTCGTTTTCATATTCATCGATATGATCAAATTCTGGGTAATGTTTACGAGCTTTAGACCACATTAAATACAAAGCCGGAATTACAAATAAAGTAAGTATCAAAGAGAAAATGGTTCCTCCAACGATAACAACTCCCATACCTATTCTACTTGTTGCTGCAGCACCTAATGACAATGCAATTGGTAAAGCTCCTAATGAAATTGCCAAACTGGTCATCAAAATAGGGCGTAACCTTGATTCAGAAGCTTCCAAAATTGCTTCTAGTTTTGGTTTTCCTTGCTCTCGTAATTGATTAGCAAATTCAACAATCAGGATTCCGTTCTTCGTTACCAATCCAATCAACATGATAGTTCCAATCTGACTGAAAATATTCCAGGTTTGATTGAACAACCAAAGCGAAAATAAGGCTCCGGCAACCGCCATTGGTACAGTCAATATAATAATAAAAGGATCAACAAAACTTTCAAACTGAGCCGCTAATATTAGAAATATCAACAATAATGCTAATCCAAAGGCAAAAGAAGTATTCGAACTACTTTCAACAAAATCTCTAGATTCTCCTCCTAAATCGGTTGTAAATGAATCATCAAGAACTTTGGCTTTGATCTCGTTCATTGCATCGATTCCATCGCTAAGACTTTTGCCTGGAGCGAGACCTGCGGAAACTGTCGCCGACATATATCGATTATTATGATACAACTGTGGAGGATTACTTTGTTCTTCAATCTTAACCACATTATCCATTTGAATGAGTTCGCCTTTATTATTTTTTACATACATTGAAGTCAAATCCAAAGGTTTTGAACGATCTTCTCTTTCAAACTGGCCAATTACTTGATATTGTTTTCCGTTTCTAATAAAATATCCAAAACGCTGACCACTCAAGGAAAGCTGTAAGGTTTGAGCAACATCTTTCACTGAGATTCCTAAACTTTCAGCCTTTGCTCTGTCGATCGAAACGTTGATTTCAGGTTTATTGAATTTTAAATTGACATCGGTAACAGAGAAAACATCACTTTTTGCTGCTTCATCCATAAACAATGGAATTTTTTCTCTTAATTTCTGAAAATTTGGAGCTTGAATAATATACTGAACAGGCAAACCACCACGTCTGTTCACGGCAATAGTAGGCTGTTCAATAACAGATGTTTTGGCTTCAGAATATTGACCTGTCCATTTGGTCAATTTATCAGCAATTTCCTTTTGAGAAGTCTTTCTTTTATCAGGTTCAACCAATGATACACGTATAAAACCGCTATTTACGGATGAAGAACCAAAACCTGGGGAAGTGATTACCAAACTTACTTTTTTCTCAGGAATCGAATCATCAACCAATTTAGAAACTTCCTGCATAAATCGATCAGTATAATCATAGGAAGCTCCTTCGGGTGTTGTCATACGCATCACAAAACCGCTTCGGTCATCATAAGGCGCTGTTTCTTTTTTCAAAATATTAAAGAACAGATAAATCAATCCGAAACAAACAATAAGAATTGGGAAACTCAACCATTTTCTTTTCATAAACCGTTCCAGTGCATTTGCATAACCACTGTTCAGTTTTTCAAAATAAGGTTCAGTAAGAATATAAAATTTCGATTTTTTCTGTTCTCCACCTTTCATCAAATAGGCATTTAACATCGGGGTTAATGTCAAAGACACGAAAGCCGAAATCAATACTGCTGCTCCGATGACGACTCCAAATTCACGGAACAATCGTCCCACAAAACCTTCCAAGAAAATTACAGGTAAAAATACAGCAGCCAAGGTGATTGATATCGAAATAACAGCAAAGAAAATCTCATTTGATCCTTTTATAGCCGCTTCAATAGGTGACATTCCTTCTTCTACTTTCTTAAAAATATTCTCGGTTACCACAATACCGTCATCCACAACTAATCCTGTTGCTAGAACAATCGCAAGTAACGTTAGGACGTTAATCGAAAATCCAAAAAGCCACATAATAAAGAATGTTGCTATCAAGGAAACTGGAATATCTATTAAAGGTCTGAAAGCAATGGCCCAATCCCTAAAAAACAAAAAGATAATTAAAATCACCAATACAATTGATATCCCTAGTGTTTCTGCAACTTCAATCACTGATTTTTTTACAAAAACAGTATTATCAATGGCAATATTCAATTTAATATCACTTGGTAAATCCTTTTTTAAACGTTCAAATTGTTTGTAAAATTCACTTGCAATATCCAAATAATTGGCTCCAGGAAGCGGTACAATCGCCACACCAACTAGGGGAGTACCAGATTGAGTCATTTTGGTTTCCACATTTTCCGGTCCCAATACTGCAGTACCCACATCACTAAAGCGAACTATTTTTTCACCAACCGATCGAATAATAATGTTGTTAAATTCTTCGGGTTTAGAAAGATTTCCAACCGTTTTTACTGTCAATTCAGTATTGTCACCTGTAATTTTTCCAGAGGGCAATTCTACATTTTGACTGTTTAGGGCATCACGAACTTCTGAAACAGTACATCCGTAGGAAGCCAGTTTTTCTGGATTAATCCACAATCGCATGGCATATCTCTTTTGTCCCCAAATTTGAACACCACTAACTCCTGGTATAGTTTCAAGTCTTTGTCCAATAACATTTTCAGCATAATCACTCAGTTCCAATGCGCTTCGAGTATCACTTTGTACTGTCATCGAAATAATTGCATCACTATTGGCGTCAGCTTTAGAAACAACTGGTGGTGCATCAATATCTTGTGGCAAATTTCGAATCGCCTGAGATACTTTATCACGAACATCATTGGCAGCTTCTTCAAGATTTTTATCCAAATTAAACTCAATAGTAATATTACTGCTTCCTTGTGCGCTTGAAGACGTTACATTTCGGATTCCATCTATAGAATTGATTGCTTTTTCTAAAGGCTCGGTAATTTGGGATTCAATAATATCCGAATTGGCTCCAGTATAATTCGTTCGAATCGAAACTTGGGCTGGATCTATTGATGGAAATTCTCTAACTCCCAGATAAGTGTAACCTATAATACCAAACAAAATAATCGTTAAGTTCATAACGATGGTCATTACAGGTCTTTTTATGCTTAAAGTGGATAAACTCATAGAGATTTATGATTTTAGAATGCTGATTTTAGATTTATTTCTAAAGGCAACTAATCTTTATATTTAATAATTTCTTGTTACGTATTTTTGGTTTTAGACTTTATAAAACTGCCATTTTACGGTTCTTTTTTTAAAATCTGAAATGCTTAACCAATTCACTTTCGCTCGGGTCAGCAATCATTAATTTTTAATCCAAAATTTATTTTTTTATGCCTAAAATCACTTTTACCTTAGTAGAATCTTTCAAAGACATTACACCACTGGTTAATAGTGTATCTCCTGCTTTTAGGCCGGAAAGAACCAAGATAGAAGCATCCGTTCTGGTAGCAGTTTCTACCATAACTTCTTTAGCCATTCCGTTTTTGGCAATATAAACTTTCTTACCGTTTTGAACTGGAATTATCGCTTCTGTAGGCACAATAATAGCATCTTTTATTATACTCAAAGGCAATGCAACATTTGCAAAAGTACCTGGCAATAATTTCCCTTGACTGTTCTCTGTAATCGCACGTACTTGAAGTGTACGAGTGTCAACAGCAACTTCTGGTTCTATAGCATAGACTTTAGCCGTAAATTTTTCATCAGACCCTTCAACCGTAAAGCTTAAAGGAGTATTTGTCTTTACTTGAGAAGCATATTTCTCAGGAATCGAAAAAGTAATTTTCAATTTACTACTGTTCACCAATTTAGCCACCAAAACAGTCGGGGTAATATATATTCCAGGTGAAATAGAACGAAGTCCAATTTTTCCTGAAAAAGGAGCACGAACCGATGTTTTTGCAATTTGGGCTTTGATTAATTGACTTTGTGCTTGAGTTGATTTATGGTCAGCTCTTGCAATATCATATTCTTCTTGACTAATGGCTTCTTTTTGTAACAATAATTTAGCTCTTCTTTCATTTTCAGCGGCCAAACCTTCTTTTGTATTGGCTTGAGCTAGTTGTGCTCTTAATTCAATATCATTAACTTTGAATAATAATTGCCCTTTGGCAACATTACTTCCTTCCTGAAAATAAATACCTTCAACAATTCCTGAAACTTCAGAACGAATTTCAATTTGTTCGTTAGCTTCGATAGACCCCGAAAGTGATAAATTATTATCAAAAGTTTTAGGATGAACTAAAATACCTGTTACAGTCATTGGTTTATCTTTTTCATCTTTGTCTTTTGGACCGTTATTTTTTGCATTGTTGGAAGAAATTCTGTAGGCTATAAATCCACCAATCCCTATTAATAATAAGGCATAAACAAGATTTTTTATTTTCATACGTACTTTATATTTGTTTTTTATTTGAATATGTTATCACCATTCTGCGTTTTCATTTCTGTATTTTGGATCATGGTGATTTCATTTTTTAAAGTAAAAGAAGTTTAACATATCTTTTGATACGGAATAGACAAATTTAGGTTTTAGAATTGTGAAAAGTTGAATTGTTAATTTTTATTTAACATTTGTACATACAAATATTAAAATTAAGCCAAAACTATATTTGACTGAAAAAATTAGACTGATAAAAAATAGAAAGGTTTAATTGGAAGAGGAAGTTTCTAAGCTACTGAGATGCTAAGATTCTAAGTCTTTGTTAATCTGTTTTTTTAAGATTCAAATAGTCCAATTTTATCCTTAATAAATAATTAGCCGAATACCAGTTTAAAATTAGAAATTGAATTATAATTTTGGAGCAGAAAGATGGGGTATTTTAGTAAGTATGGAACCCGCTTTCCATTACAATATTATATGCCGAACACCGGCACATAATGATTTTCACTGTAATCGGCGCTAAAGGGAAAGATTTTTGCTTTTTTTCAGTCATCCCAAAAAAAACTTAAAATCTTAGCATCTCAGAACCTTAGTAACTTAACTAATATAATTCCAGATATTTTTCTTTTTTGTCAATTCTATAAAAACTGCTTTTAGGATAGCGTTTTCAGGTTTTTGCATAGGAGCATCATCCTTTAGAATTTTGATGGCGTAGTTTCGTGCCAACATTAAAATATCTCTGTCCCGAACAATATCGGCAATTTGAAGGTTTAACACACCACTTTGTTGAGTTCCCATCAAATCACCGGGCCCACGAAGTTTCAAATCGACTTCGGCAATCTCGAAACCATCATTGGTGCTCACCATCGTTTCCATACGGGTTTTGCTGTCACTGGATAATTTGAAAGAAGTCATCAAAATACAATAGCTCTGATCTGCACCACGACCAACACGACCACGCAACTGATGCAGTTGTGATAATCCAAAACGCTCGGCACTTTCTATAATCATCACACTCGCATTAGGAACATTTACACCAACTTCGATTACGGTTGTGGCAACCATAATATTGGTTTTACCTTCAGCAAAGCGTTTCATTTCTTCATCTTTGTCGGCAGGTTTCATTTTCCCGTGAAGAATTGAAACAGAATACTGTGGTAATGGAAAATCGCGAGAAATACTTTCATAACCATCCATTAAATCCTTGTAATCCATTTTTTCGGACTCCTGAATCAGCGGATAAACGATATAAATCTGGCGTCCTAACGCAATTTCGTCCCGAATGAATTTCCAAACTTTCAATCGATTGGAATCAAAACGATGCACGGTTTGAATTGGTTTTCTGCCAGGAGGTAACTCGTCAATAACGGAGATATCTAAATCTCCATATAAACTCATCGCCAAAGTCCGGGGAATAGGGGTGGCCGTCATCACCAAAATATGGGGCGGAACGGTGTTTTTCTTCCACAGTTTGGAACGCTGTTCGACTCCAAAACGATGTTGCTCATCAATAACCGCCAAACCTAAATTTTGGAATTTTACTTTGTCCTCTAATAAAGCATGGGTACCAATTAATATTTGCAAGGTGCCATTTTCTAGTTCTTCGTGAATGATTCTTCTAGCAGCGATTTTGGTAGAACCCGTCAGGATTTTTATGTTTATATTTAATGAAGCAGCCAATTGTGACAACCCAATAAAATGTTGATTAGCCAAAATCTCAGTTGGTGCCATCAAACAGGCTTGGTAACCATTATCCAAGGCCAATAGCATACTCATAAAAGCCACAATGGTTTTCCCAGATCCTACGTCACCTTGTAGTAATCGGTTCATTTGAGCATTGCTGCCCATGTCGGTTCTTATTTCCTTGATTACCCTTTTTTGAGCATTTGTTAATTCAAACGGCAAATGGTTTTGAAAAAACTCATTAAAAAACTCTCCAACTATTGAAAAAGGATGACCTTTTATTTTATGCTTCCGAATCAAATTTTT
This sequence comes from Flavobacterium sp. P1_E4, assembly GCF_056405915.1. Classification (NCBI taxonomy): domain Bacteria; kingdom Pseudomonadati; phylum Bacteroidota; class Flavobacteriia; order Flavobacteriales; family Flavobacteriaceae; genus Flavobacterium; species Flavobacterium sp. P1_E4. The sequence continues at coordinate 111,393 of NZ_JBFUBE010000005.1, read as the reverse complement.
CGTAATCAATTGCAGTTGAATGAAGAACAATTCCTCAAATTTTAATCGGAATTGGGCTTTCGCCAAAATTTCTGCACTTTTAGGAAAATGAATGTTGAATAAAGCAGCATTTTTTGGAATCAGCTTGAGTTCGTTTGTCAAATATGACGGCAAGGTTTCGCTGAATAAAGCTTGAGTTTCGAGAAACAATTGTTGCATCATTTTGTTCACAACACGATTCGTTATTCCGCGATTGGTCAATGTTTCAGTTGAAGGATAAACGGGCTGCATTGCGGAACGTAGACTTTTCTCGTGCTCACTCAACAATTCAATTTCAGGATGAGCCATACTGTATTGGCTACCGTATTGTGTGCATTTTCCAAAAATCACAATGACTTCGTTGAGTTTCAAACTCTCTTTAATCCATTTATGTCCTTGAAACCAGTTGAGATCCATCTGTCCCGTATCGTCAACAAATGTGGCAACCAAACGTTTTTGGTTACGACCAAATTCAACTGTTTTTATATTGATGATTTTACCAATAATCTGTACTTCGGCAATATTGTTTTGCAACTCATTTATCTTATAATAACGAGTTCGATCAATATATCGATTTGGAAAAAAATTGACTAAATCTCCATATTTAAAAATCCCCAACTCCTTACGCAATAACGCGCCCCGATTGGGACCAACGCCTTTGAGATATTCTATGGGAGTTTCTAGGAGGTTATTAGACATTTAATTTCACATTGCAGATTTTAGATTACAGATTTTAGAATTTTAGAGTCTTTCCTCTTTATTCTATTTTCTTTTATCTTTTCAAAAAGCGAAGATAGTTTTTTGTTTGGAAATTTGGAAATGGGATTATTTAGGAAATTCTTATAATTCACAATACCTTTGAAATCAAATTAAAAAAAACATAAAATGGTTATCGATAAAATTGAAAATTACAGACTATACAGTAAGCTTGCCAAAAGATTGGCTAAAGGATTTGAATTTATTACTGAAACAGATTTAGTCACAATAGAATCAGGGAAACACCAAATCGATAATGATGATGTTTTTGCCATTGTACAAGAATATGACACCAAAGAAGAGAAAGATTGCATTCTCGAAGGACACCATAAATACATCGATATTCAGTATGTTATTAAGGGTGTTGAGTTAATGGGATTTACTCCGTTAACTGATCAGGTTTCTATTGAAGAAGACTTAGAAAAAGATTATACTTTCTATAATGGAAAAACTTCAATGATTAGAGTGGAGGAAGGAATGTTTACTATATTTTTTCCGGAGGATCTTCATAGACCATGCGTCAAAGCTGGACAAATTTCGAAAGTAAAAAAAGTAGTCGTAAAGGTGAAAATTTAGTAAATACTTATTTTCCATCAATAGACACAATCTTTTACAATTATAAAAAATAAAAAATGACAACTCATCTAGCACTCCTCCGTGGCATCAATGTTTCCGGTCACAATATGATAAAAATGGACGCTTTGAAAACAACTTTAGAAGCTATAGGTTTTCAAAATGTTCAAACGTATATTCAATCTGGAAATGTTTTTGTGAATACTGACGAGGAAAATGCGGCATCAGTTGGTTTCAAAATCAAACAGGAAATCTTCAAGGCTTTTGGACATGAAGTTCCTATCGTTGTTATTGGTAAAACTGATTTAGAAAACTGTTTCAAAAACAATCCTTTTTTGAAAGAGAAGGAAGTTGATACTAAAAAATTATATGTCGCTTTCGTTTCCATAGCCTTGCGAAGCGACAGTATCAACGATTTAAAAATGAGTCAGGTAAAACCTGATGAAGCAAATATCGACGAAAGCAGAATCTACATAAAATATTCTGTAGGAGCAGGAAAAACAAGATTTGACCAAAAATATATCGAGAAAAAACTGAATGTAACCGCAACCATTCGTAATTGGAATACCGTTACACAGTTGCTAAAAATGTATGAAGAAAGATAAAATTTCTCTTTTTTTTAAAATAATTATAATTTGACGCAACCTTTTGCAATTTAAAGCATCTTATTAAGTAACTCTAAAACTTAAAGATGAAAAGTCTTGCTCTTATTGTTGTTTTCCTTTCTGTTTTTTCTTCTTGTACAAAAGACAAAGAAGAAACCACAACTACATCCGATTATCATGGAAAATGGACATTAGTAAAAATGTCTGGATCTATGATTAATTCTGTAACCACAGGAACTGCAATGGATTGGCAAGAATCCTATTCGTTCAACAGTGACGGAACATTTATAAAATCTAGAACCCGAAACACAGTCAAAACAACAGTTTCGGGTACATATACTACTCAAAATAATTCTGATGTATTGTATTTAGAATTAACATATCCCAAAGACAGCGAACTTATAGGAAGCTGTTATGGGAATCTAAAAGAAGAACTTTATTTTTCAGCGTCTACTACTTTGTCTAGTACCTGGAGAAATTGTGATGGTCCTGGATTAGATTACCAAAAGGTAGATTAATTAGGATTGTTTACCCGCATTGTTAATAATTTGATGTTTGGTTAATTTCAATTATTGCAATTTTTGGAAAAGAGAACTCTAAAGTATTTTTACTTTATTGTTCTTTTTTTTTATTAATATCTTGAGCTCGGTTGTTTTTATTTTTCTTTTTTTTTAATGATGGCAAAAAAGACAGAATGTTAACTCTTTAGCCCCGATTAAAGTGGAAATCCTCCCGATTTTTCTTCGGGAGATTACTTCACTACACATTAATTTTAATCGGAGTTCCGTGAACTTCGTTTGCAACGGAAAGCGGGACGATATTCACAAAAAAGCCAAATGTTTCTGCTCCAAAATTCATAATCTAATTCCCTTTTTTAAAATTACTTGGCAAGAAAAAATATGCTAAATGCAAAAAATATTTATATTTACTTTCTATTTTGCCAAAACAAAGCGACTACTTATCATTAAACCAAAACCAAATGAAATTTAAACTTTCTATTATTCTCATTCTGACTATGATTTGTTCAACAATAGCTCAGAATGGTAATCCTAATGATTATTTATCGGCTAAATTTCACAAGGAGCGAAGAGAAGCTTTACGCAAAAAAATGCCAAAGAATAGTGTAGCTGTATTTTTTGGGAATGCTGTGCGAAATAGAGCTAATGATGTCGATTTTATATATCATCAGGATCCAAATTTTTATTATTTGACTGGATATAAAGAGCCAAATTGTGTTTTGGTGATTTTTTCGGATAATCAAACCAATAAAGATGGTAAAACATATAATGAGTTGCTTTATGTTCAAGAAAAAAATGCAAGAGCAGAACAATGGACTGGCGTTCGCTTGGGGGTCGATGGAGCCAAAAAAAGTTTAGGTTTTGAGAATGCTCTTAATGGAAAAGAATTTTTAAACTCTGGTATTGATTTTTATAGCTTCAGCAACGTATTTTTTACGGATTTCAAAGATGATTATCGCGACTCCAAGAAAGAAGAGGCAGATTTGTATAAATTAGTCGGTTCATTTAAAGGGCAAATTGGCTACTATACAAAAACAGAAATCAAAACCGATTCTAATATTTCGAATGAAATCAATACAACCAAAACTATTGCCGCCAAAAAAGCGAATATAGACACCAAAGCTATCACTACTTATATGGCAAGTTTGCGAGAAGTTAAGTCTAAAGAAGAAATGGTTTTATTAACCAAAGCAGTTCGTATTTCAGCAATGGGACAACGCGAAACAATGAAAGCAATGCATCCAGGAATGTCTGAAGCAGAGATTCAAGGAATTCATGAATTTGTCTATAAAAAGTATGGTAGCGAGTACGAAGGATATCCTTCCATCGTTGGCGCTGGAAATAACGGTTGTGTTTTGCATTATATTGAAAACAGCAAAATGAAAGTCGAAAATGATTTGGTTCTAATGGACTTAGGAGCTGAATACCATGGATATACTGCCGATGTAACCCGAACAATTCCTGCCAACGGTAAATTTTCTCCTGAGCAAAAAATAATTTATGATTTGGTTTATGAGGCTCAAGAAGCAGGTATTGTAACAGTTAAAATTGGAAATAGCTTTACTGCCCCAGATAAAGCTGCCCGTGATATTATTACGAATGGTTTAATGAAATTAGGAATCATAAAAACAGCTGAAGAATCTAGAAAATATTTCCCTCACGGAACTTCACATCATATTGGACTGGATGTGCATGATCCTGGTATGTACAATACATTCGAGAAAGATATGGTACTAACTGTAGAACCTGGAATTTATATTCCAAATGGAAGTGATTGTGATAAAAAATGGTGGGGAATTGCAGTACGAATCGAAGACGACATATTAGTAACAGATAATGCTCCTGTAAATTTATCTGCTGAAGCCCCTAGAAAATCAAGTGAAATTGAAGTACTCATGGCTGAAAAAAGTCTTTTTGATAATTTCAATTTGCCAAAGCTAGACTAGAGCATTTATTTTAAATAAACCTAAAAGCTCCGTAATACTTAAATTACGGAGCTTTTTTATATACTTATTTTGAAAGCAGATCACAATACCAAAATCCGTAGTCAAATGCATCCGAAGCGGAAGTATCACAAGCTGTATCAGATGAATCTTCCTCTTTTGGTTTTTCATATTTACGATAAACCACTTCACCAACTTCAAATGAAATTGGTTTACTGAAAATTGGTCCATCAAAAGTAAACGTATGAAATTCTCCGTTTTCGCCACATACATCAACATTTTCGGGTAAATCATTGATAAAATCCTGATCAATGACACGTCCCACAAAGCTTTTGTCCAAAAATCGTTCATTAACACAAACTACAATCGTCTTGAAACCTAATGATATGAATTCCTGAATCAAATCAAGAGTGGGGATTTTCCAAAGCGGGAACACACCTTCAAAACCTATTTCGGCCAATTTATCTTCCCTGTATTTTCGTAAATCCTCTAAAAAAATATCTCCAAAAATAGAATGAGTGACACCTTGTTCCTTTAATTTAGATAGTGTCGTTTGCATAACCGCTTCGTACACTTCCATCGTTGGCATTTCTGGAATTTGCATAATTTCGAGTGGTAATCCAATGCTTTGGGCTTGTTGTTCCAATAATTCTACCCGAACACCATGCATTGAAATACGCTGAAATTGCTGATTTACACTGGTTAACAAACAGTTAATTTCGTATTCATCATTTTGCAGAATTTTGTAAAGTGCCAAGGCAGAATCTTTACCGCTGCTCCAATTAAATAGGGCTTTCTTTTTCAATGGTTTTGTATTAGTTTATTCGGGTTTGAGATACAAATTTAGTACGATTTGTTGGTTAAACCTTTGTAACTTTGGATAACTTAGCGACAAATTCAATTTTAATGAAGTATTTTTTCCTGTTTCTATCCACATTTGCATTCGCACAACAAACCAAATCGGTTGATTTCAAAACCGTTAATGGTCATATCACCATTAATCCAAACAATAAAAGCATTAGTGGCGATGTTACCTATACGTTTGAAGTGTTGAAAGCCATTGATACTATCAAAATCGATGCACAAAATATGACGTTTACCGAAGTGGTACTGAAAGGCAAACACATACCATTTACTACCAATGGAAAAGAATTACTTTTGATTTATCCATTCCAAAAAGGTGAAAATTCAGTTCAGTTTTCATACGAAGCCAAACCCAAACAAACACTATATTTTGTGGGTTCTGAAGATGCGGACAACCTGCAGATTTGGACACAAGGACAAGGAAAATATACCAGTAATTGGTTTCCGAGCTTTGATGATGTCAATGAAAAAGTGATTTTCAACATGAATATTGTTTTTAATTCCAAATACCAAGTGTTATCCAACGGTGTTTTAAAGAACAAAACAACAGAACAAGATGCTACCCATTGGAATTACGAAATGAAGAAACCGATGAGTTCCTATTTATTGGTACTTGCAATCGGGAAATTTGACAAAAGCACACAAAAATCAAAATCAGGAATTCCATTGGAAATGTATATTAGTCCAAAAGATGCTGCCAAACAAGAACCAACGTATCGCTATTCCAAAGAAATATTTGACTATTTGGAAAAAGAAATAGGAGTGAAGTACCCTTGGGAAATTTACAGGCAAGTTCCGGTTTCTGAGTTTTTGTATGCTGGTATGGAAAATACAAGTACAACACTATTCATGACCCGTTATCTGGTCGATGACGTTGGCTTTGAAGACCGAAATTACACCAATGTTAATGCTCACGAGCTAGCACATCAATGGTTTGGCGATTTGATTACGGCCCAAAGCGGAAAAGATCATTGGCTACAGGAAGGATTTGCAACTTATTACGCTTTGCTCGCCGAAAAGGAAATTTATGGGGAGGATTATTTTTATTCCAAATTATACGAATCTTCAATGCAACTAAAACAGGCCTCCAAAACCGATACCATTCCAGTGTTGAATGCCAAAGCCAGTTCGTTATCATTTTACCAAAAAGGCGCTTGGGCATTACATGTTTTAAGAGAAGGAATAGGGGAGAAAGCGTTTAAAAAAGCAGTAAAAAATTACCTAAAGAAATATGCATACCAAAATGTGACGACACAAAATTTCTTCGACGAAATCAGGAAAGTGTCAAATTATGATTTGGTAAATTTCAGTAAAGTATGGTTGGAATCATCTGCATTTAACAGCGAAATTGCGAATGGTTTATTAGCCAAAAATAAATCGATGCAAGTACAGCTCGAAGTTGCCAAACTCAGAAACAAACCATTGGCAGAGAAATATGCTTTTTTCGAAAAAACACTGCAATCTGACGTATATTCTTCTGTAAAAGCATCTATAGTTGGGCAACTGATGAAAGAGAAATTTGAAGATAAAAAACAGTTATTACGATTGGCCTTGCAAACCCAAAATGTCCAAGTTCGCCAAGCTGTCGCAAGCACTCTTCAAAAGATACCTGAAGAATTCAGAACTGATTATGAAACATTGCTGGATGACARATCCTATCAAACCCAAGAATTTGCATTATATTATTTATGGAATAGCTTCGCAAATAAAAGAGCAGATTATTTAGAAAAAACCAAAAACTGGGTAGGTTTTAATGATTTCAATCTGCGTATTTTGTGGTTGTCATTGGCTATTTCAACACAAGAATACACAACCAACAAAGAAACGTATCTTAAGGAATTAGTTAATTATTCTTCTACAAATTATGAAGCCACAACACGACAAAACGCTTTAGAATACCTAATTAATTTTGACGTTATCAACGAGGCCGTTTTGAAGAATTTAGTTAATGCCACCACACATCATACGTGGCAATTTTCTAAATTTGGAAGAGAAAACATTAGGGTTTTATTAAAAAATCCTGAAATCAGAACTACTTTCCAAACTATATTACCTAGTTTGAACGAAAAAGAACAATTTCAATTGAATAGATTACTTAAAGAATAAAGATTTTGGATTTTTGATCTAAAAATTCAGATGTAAATAAATCAAAAATCGTTAATCAGCAATCAAAAATCTAAAATCATGCGAGCATTAGTCATATCTGGTGGAGGTAGTAAAGGCGCATTTGCAGGCGGCGTTGCACAGTATTTGTTGCAAAACAAAGGGCATCACTATGACTTATTTGTGGGAACATCAACGGGAAGTTTACTGATTCCGCATTTGGCTTTGGGAAATATCGATAAGCTTCATCGGATTTACACCAATGTCAATATGGATCAGATATTTGATATCAATCCGTTTATTATCAAAAAGAAAAACAGAATAAATTACGTAACGATCAACCATTTTAACGTCATTCGACAATTTTTGAGAGGAAAACGAACTTTTGGTGAAAGCAGAAACCTTCAAAAATTCATCAAAACCAATCTTTCGTTTTCCGAATTTGAATATCTAAAATCATTGCCTGTTGATGTGGTGGTCACCGTTACCAATATTTCCAAAAACGAACCCGAATACAAGTCCATAAAAGACTGTAGCTACGAGGAATTTTGCGATTGGATTTGGATTTCGAGCAATTATCTTCCCTTTATGAGTTTGGTTAAAAAAAATGGTTGTGAGTATGGTGACGGTGGATTTTCGAGTTTGATTCCCATTGCCGAGGCGATTAATAGGGGAGCGACAGAGATTGACGTTATTATTCTGGAAACCGAAATCAAAATTTCCAAAACCATATTAGGAAAAAATCCTTTTTCTTTACTAATCGATTTGTTCCTATTCACGTTGGATCAAGTAGGAAAACTCGATTTATCGAACGGAAAACTTGCAGCCAAAAACAAAAACGTAAAACTCAATTTATACTACACCCCAACAAAACTAACCAACAATGCACTCATTTTTAATCAAAATAAAATGAAAAAATGGTGGCAACTCGGCTTCAAATATGCTCAAAATAAAAGTGAAATTATGAGTGATAATAAATAAGAGACTAAATTTCTAAGTTGTCAAGACTCTAAGATTTTCATCAAAGAACCATACAAACTCAGAAACTTAGTAACTTAGCAACTCAAAAGACTACCACATCTGACTTACTTCCTTTTTGATATACCCCAAAGCTGCATTGCTTGGTGTTTGTTTTTCCAATAAATCATTAAATAAAGCTTCTCTCAACTGATCCGCATTATTTACTGTAGTACTCAAAGCTGCTTTGCGAATCATCTGAATCGTAGCATTCTTTGCAGTAGCGATAATTGTCCAACACTCATCAGTCATATAGATTTGTTGTGCCAAATTGTGTTCAAATTCTTGTTCGATTTGTGCAATGACAAAATTGCTGTAATCATTTTTATCCGTCGAAATCGGAGAAATTCTAATCAATAAATTAGTAAGACTAATGCGTTCCAAAAACAAAGTCATACGCTCGTATGCTTGCAAACGCAAAGGCATAGAGTTCTTTTGTCCCTCTTTCATCAATAAATAACGACGTCTTCCTTCCTCATTTTTGGTGTGCAAATTAAAAAAGTAATAAGCTACCATTCCAGTGATAATAGCAGGCAAGGTATAGCTCAGTAATTCTAGCAATTTCGATAAATCCATTTTATTTTCGTTTTAAAAATGCAAAAATAATGTTTTTGAAACTAAATCAATGTCAAATTTTCCGCAATAATATAAAGTGGATTGGTATTTTTGCGATCTATCGCAAAGTCGCAAAGTTTAAAATTGTTCTCTTAGCATCTTAGCGCCTTTTCGAAAAAAAATATTCCGAATAGAAATTAAATTATATGGAAAGCTACATCATCGTATTACTTTGCTTAGCAGCCTTTTTTGCAGGATTCATTGACGCCATAGTAGGTGGTGGTGGACTTATCCAAACACCAATGGGATTGGTATTATTGCCTAATCTTCCTGTTTCTACCGTGATAGGATCCTTAAAAGTTCCAGCCTTTAGTGGTACCTCATTTGCTGCTTACCAATACTTAAAAAGGGTCTCTATCAATTGGAAAATCCTAATTACCATGATGCTGTTGGCTTTTCCTTCTGCCTTTTTGGGATCGACATTATTGACCTATGTGAGCAATGATTTCATGAAACCTTTATTATTAGTAGTCCTATCATTATTAGCAATTTACACTTATGCAAAGAAAAATTTCGGGCAACATCAAGTCAGAGACATTTCCCCAAGAACTCAAATTCTGAATGCCGTAGGAATCAGTTTTGTAGTAGGATTTTACGATGGATTTATAGGTCCTGGCACGGGAAGCTTCTTGGTTGTTGCTTTTATCGCAATAATGGGATTTGACTTCTTGCATGCCTCTGCCAATGCAAAAATGGTTAATCTTGCGACCAATTTTGGTTCTATTTGTTTATTTATGCTCAAAGGTAAAATCATTTGGGCCATCGCCTTACCCATGGCAGCCAGCAACGCAATAGGAGGGTGGATGGGTGCTAAACTCGCCATTAATCGCGGAAATAAATTCATCCGAATCTTCTTTTTAGTAGTCGTTGTAGGCACACTGTTACGTTTTGCCTATGATGTCTTTTTTAAGTAATACATTTTGTTATTTGGGCGTAACCCCCACTAGAAAAAAGGGCCAACCAAGAGTACCGCTTATACGCCCTTTTTCCTATTGGCGGTCAGGCTATTCGCGCTACTTCGGTAGCTTGCTTCTATCCTTTACGCGGTTATAACGGTTTTAGTAATACTAAGACATTTCTTTGTTTCAAGAACTTATAATAAATAGTGATTCTAAGCTTTTGCGAATATTTTTCATAATTTTAGCAATCTTAAAAATGATATTTTCCACAACTTACTCGATAAAAAAACAAAATGATACAGAACAAGGACACAATAGAAATCCCTAAAGTAAAATTTGATGAAAGTGGAAATTTAGTAATTGTAGCTTCATCAACTTCATCCAAACATGATTTTGACTTTTTTCAGGGTAAATGGAAACTCAAAAACCGAAAGCTAAAATCACGATTAAACAATTGTACGGAATGGACTGAGTTTGAATCAACCCAGGAAATGTATTGCATACTGAATGGTATTGGAAATATTGACAATTATCTTGCCACATTTGGTGATGAACCTTTTGAGGGAATGACTGTGAGGCTTTTTAATCCAAAAAAAAAGCTTTGGACAATTTATTGGGCTGACTCAAACGAAGGTATATTACAGCCTGGTGTTATCGGTTCTTTTGAAAATAACATAGCGCATTTTTTTACAAAAGACACTTTTAACGGAAAGAAAATAGTGGTTGTATTTCGTTGGGACGTCAGAAACAAAGAAAATCCAATTTGGAGTCAAGCCTTTTCGGAAGATAAAGGTGAAAACTGGGAATGGAATTGGTATATGTATTTTAGCACTTTTGACAAACACTAAAAAAAAACGATAATTCAAATGTAAATTATGAATCATACTAACAAAAAAAAGGGAAAATAAATTCCCCTTTTTTTTGTTAAAATTATTTAGCAACACATTCAACAGTTGCAAATTTATATTTCACTTTTTCAAAATCTATAGGTGTGTCTTTCGCAAAATAAGAGCGTCCCAAATAGGTTTCTATTTTTCCACTGCCTAAAATTAGTTCATTACCTTTCTTTAGCATTGCCATTGGGTTCTTAAATATCTTTTTATCATACGTTCCCTGAAAAAAAGTGTAATCCACAAATAAGGTGTCTCCATGAAACTCTCCCATAATTTTTCCAGTTTTTACAGGCAGATCCATAATTTTCATCACCATGTCACCAGTAATTTTATCGCCTTTTAAAGTGTTAATTTTTAATTCAATTGTATCATTCTCATACAAGGCTTTATAGCACGCCACACTAATTGGCTCTTCAACCTTGGCTTTAGTAACTTCAACATCTTTCGGGGCTTCATTTTTTTTACAACTTTGGAGACCAATGCAAGTCAATAACAAACAAAATAGGCCTAAATTTTTCATAGTAGTACAGATTTAATTAATAAAATAATAGCATAGCTAATTTACGAATAAATAGTTTGCATTAATGAATATCTAGTATTTTAAATTTAACTAAATAGTTATCCTTAAGTTGAACAAAAATTTTAAATCTACTTCATAGTCAGTAAAAATAACAGATGTTAATTTTTATTTAAAACTTTTACTTTCAATCTAATATCACACTATTTGGCATCATACTTGCATTCACTAAAGGATGATTTAAATATTGTGCAACTGCATTGCAATATTTATAAATAACAACAATCATGAAAAACAAAACAGAATTTTCAAAAAATGATATTATTCAAACAGAACAATTTATAAATGTTCAAAAGACTGCATCTACATATGATGAAAATCAATATTCAAAAGTAGAGCAGAAACAAAACAAAAAATCACCATCTAAGGTTATTAAGGGAAAAGTCAAAGTATATCATAATAATAACAGATCAAAGCTTATAAATCATGAAAACCTTGATGATGATTCAGAATTAAACTTAATTTCAGAAAGAATGCTTCTTTTTTTAAAATTTACGTTTCTTTCTTTGCTAATAATCGCTTTATTTATGTTGATTAAAATAAACATTTAAAATAAAAATTACGATGTTAACGGTTTTATCGACCATAGATACTCAAAAAAATAAATCAAGAATACCTTCAAAAGCCACAAAATAATAAGACTATTGTTTTTTGGCTTTTTTTTTCGTTTAGTTTTTATTTAAAATTATCGAACATTAAAAGTCATTTGCATAAAAAAATCTATTATAAATCGATAAAAAAAGATTTTACAATACTGATAATCAGATTGATTTTGTAATTTTATAAGAAGTTTGTGTTAACTTTGAGAAAAGAAATTTCACAACCAATTTAATATACTTTATACTATGAAAAAATTAAATGTTATTTGGGTAATGATGCTGGTTTGCTTTATAAGCACAACATCTATATTCGGGCAATCAGACTCTAAAAAAGACAAAATTATTGCTGACAGCAATACATCAAAGACTGAGTTCATTAAAACCGACCACCTTATGAAATCAATTTTTGACAGTGCTTACGGCTATGTCATCTTTCCAAATGTTGGTAAGGGTGGAGTTGGAGTTGGAGGAGCAGCTGGTAACGGAGCTGTTTATGAAAATAACACATTGATAGGTATGGCTAAGTTATCGCAATTGAGCATTGGTTTTCAAGCTGGAGGACAAGCATATCGGGAGGTAATATTTTTTGAGTCAAAATCGGCAATGCAACGATTTAAAGAAAGTAAATTCGAGTTTGCAGCCCAAGTTTCTGCTGTAGCCGTGAAAGCTGGCGCTTCTGGGAATGCAAAATACACTAATGGTGTTATGGTATTTACTATGCAAAAAGGCGGACTTATGTATGAGGCTTCCGTTGGTGGTCAAAAGTTTAAATACACTAAAATATAATACTCTTTTCTCAGTGAAATACAGAAATGATTTACTTAGTCATTTAGCTATCATCCGAGAGCAATGTATTTAAAATAAAGCAATGGTAAAGAAAAACCGTAAGTATAAAAGCTATGATCTTAAAAAATCGTAGCTTTTTTTTTGGGGAAACCACCAGAAAAAGAATGCTTAAAAATTCTATTTTTTTATTCTAAAACAAAGGATCACCAACCTTAAAACAACTACAAATATCTGAATGCAAACAAAATAGAATCATAAAAACAGCATCTATTAGCTAACAGTCATTTTATTTTAGTAACTTTATTTTGCTAAAACACTGATAAAGAATGCATAAAACAAGAATAATACTCATTTTTTTGATTATTTCTTTTAGTAGTATATCTTGTCGACAAGAAAAAGAAAAACAGAGCACAACTTCAGATTCAACGAGAATTTCCAGCACTGACGTTGACACTACGTGGTTTAATTTTAATTCCGAGAATGAATTCCTGGGATTGGGAAAACCTCAGTTTGGGGATCTCGACAGTATGGTTGTACGCAGAAGGATACGAGCCTTGGTTCCCTATACCCATCTTTATTACACCATAAACTTAAGCAAAAGAAGCGGTATTGCCTTTGAAGCCTTAACTCTTTTTGAAAATTCAATCAACAAACAATTACACTTAAAACCCCACCAAGTAAGAATTATATTCATACCCGTAAATCGTAGTCAAGTTATACCGCTTTTACAGAAAGGGTATGCTGACCTCGCTTTTGCCGGCATGACCATTACAGAAGAGCGGAAAAAAAAAGTCGATTTTTCGATACCCTCAATTACTGGACTCAAAGAGATTGTTGTTGGTGGACCAGCATCACCAAAACTCAATTCTCTAGCGGATCTTGCAGGACAGGAAATTTATCTACGTGAGGGCAGTAGCTATGAATCAGCAGCCTTAAAACTAAATGATTCACTGAAAAGTAAAGGCATAAAGCCTATCATCATTAAAACACTGGATCCTTATTTGGAAACTGAAGACGTCCTTGAAATGGTCAACTCAGGTGTTATTCCATTTTCGGCAACTGTTGAAGATCTTGCCCAATTATGGTCAAAAGTAATGCCGAATCTCGTTTTATATGATAAAATTCCGTTGGCCAGAAATATTTCCTATGGTTGGGTTTTTAGAAAAGACTCCCCGAAATTGAAAACTGCAGCGGATAAGTTTCTGGAAAAAAACGCAAAAGGCACCTTGGTAGGCAACACACTTTATAACAAATATGTAAAAAATGCGGATATCCTTCCCGAAATATACAACAAAAAAACCTTCTCACAGGTTAATGTCCTTAAAGCGCCATTCCTGAAATATGCTGACCGATACCAGCTTGACTGGTTGCTTCTGGTTGCGCAAGGATATCAAGAATCAGGACTAAATCAGGCGCTCGTGAGCAATAAGGGCGCTGTAGGCATTATGCAGGTTTTACCTAAAACCGCTGCCAGCAAACCCTTTTTTATTAGAAATATCAATAAAGTGGATAATAATGTGCATGCTGGCGTGAAATATATGCGATTCTTAATAGATCGATATTTTAGTGATCCTGAGATTGATGAATTAAATCGCCATTTGCTTGCATTGGCCGCTTATAATGCTGGTCCGGGAAGGGTAATTCAATTGCGCGACATTGCAAAATCAAAAGGACTTAACCCAAATCTTTGGTTTGACAATGTTGAACTCATCGCCGCCAAGGAGATTGGTCAAGAGACCGTACAGTACGTGAGTAACATTTATAAATTCTATGCTTCCTACAGGGCATTAAGTTATTATGCAGACCAACGCGGAAGGAAACTAAGACCTTAGATTCTATAAATTTTGTCATTTTGTTATTATCTAGATCCAATCTGGTACACAACACATCTGAAAAAAAAACTCTAACACATGAAAACTAGAAGCTTCGATATTAAAAAGTCGTAGCTTTTTTCTATCTTTAAAATATCAAGTTCCAAATAACTATTCAAAAGCGTAAAATAACGGTATGCCAAAAAATAAAACAGTTGAAACCGAAAATAGTGTCACCGCCTTTTTATCCACAATAAGCGATACAAAAAGGCGTGAAGACTGTTCGTTAATAATCGACTTAATAAGGAAACTATCAGGCTTTGAGCCAAAAATGTGGGGAACAAGCATTGTAGGTTTTGGTATTTATAATTACAAATACGAAAGCGGTCATGAGGGGAATGCGCCACTTGCCGGGCTTGCCTCACGGAAAAGTGCCATCACTGTGTATCTAGCTTCTACTTTTGAAGAGAAAGAAACATTACTTTCCCAATTAGGTAAACATAAGACCAGTAAAGCCTGTTTGTACATTCAAAAATTAGAAGATATTAATATTGCTATATTGGGGCAACTAATACAAAAATCAATTATCCACATTAAGGAGCTATATCCAGATTGATGCTTTATCTATTAACTAACTTACTTTTTTTTATTAAAATAAAACCAAACCACCAAGCCTAACATGAAACTACAGTTTTCTAAAAATGATTTTCCAGCTAATCCAAAAATTAAACAAAATTTTGTTTTGGAATTCAATGATGAATTTGAAAAAGATACAATTGATACTGAGAATTGGCTACCATATTATTTGCCACAATGGAGCTCAAAGAAAATTTCTCAGCCAGAATATGAAATAAAAAATGGTAAATTAGTTTTGCAAATCACTAAAGAACAAAAGCCTTGGTGTCCTGAATTTAATGGAGATGTAAAATGTTCTTCGATGCAAACTGGTGTTTTTTCCGGAGAAGTTGGAAGTGGTATTGGACAGCACAAAGTGAGCCCAAATTGTGTGGTAAGAGAAAAGCAAAACACAGCCAAAACCTATTTACCACAATACGGATTTTTTGAAATTAGAGCCAAATCATTAAACACGCAATCAAATGTTGTAGCGTTGTGGATGATTGGATTTGAAGACAGCCCTGAGAAATCAGCGGAGATTTGCATTTTTGAAGTTAAAGGATGTAACGTACTGAAAAACAAAGCTAAAATTGGCTATGGAATTCATAAATTCAATGACCCCAAATTAAAAGAAGCCTTTTACGAAGATGATTTTGAAATTGATGTTACTAAATTTCACATTTATTCGGCTGAATGGACTACTGAAAAAGTGATTTTCTATATTGACAACCAAAAAATTAGAGAAATAAGACAATCTCCAAATTATCCGATGCAATTTATGTTGGGTATTTATGAAATCCCCACAGAAATAGGAGATAAAAAAGACAAAATCTACCCTAAAAACTTTGAAATAGATTATGTTCGTGGATATAAGCATGCCTAATGGTCTCATTGTTTACCTTACTTTAATCACCAAAACCAATTTTATAAACCACACTTATTAAACATGCAAACCAACTACATCAATTCTCTAACTCCAATGCGTGGTATAGCGGCCATTTGGGTTATGTTTTTTCACATGGATGTTATTATTTTTTACCGCGAATTTGGCACCCTCATTCCTCATGAAACATCGGGAATTCTTGCTAAAGGTTATTTATGGGTCGATTTTTTCTTTTTATTGAGTGGCTTTATCATTAGTCATGTGTATGGAGAAACTTTGACCAATCATTTTGGAAAATGGAAAACAGTCAAAACGTATTTGTGGGCGAGATTTAGCCGCATTTATCCATTACACCTTTTTACGCTACTGTTGCTCATTCCTTTTGTGGTTTTATTCCCTATTATTTCACCAGCGGTGGTCGATGGGAGTTGGAAAACATTTATGGCTTGGTCTGCTTTACCTAGTAATCTATTACTACTTAATGCAATGAACCAACATAGCTATTTGTCTTGGAATCTAGTGTCGTGGTCCATTGGCGCCGAATGGTGGACATATCTTGTAGCTTGCCTTATTATCCCTTTTGTTTTTAAGAAAAGTTGGTTGCAAAACACGCTTCTTGCAACTGTGGCTGCTGTTATTTTGAGTGTTATGGTGTATTGGAAAGGTAATTTGGACATCACTTTTGATTATGGTTGGATTAGATGTCTGACTGAATTTAGTTTGGGTGCTGTTTTGTATCAAATATATCAGAAAGGGTTGGGGAAAAATATGTTTTCAAAAAATACTTTCTTCCTTTTGTCCCTTGTTTCTATAATACTTATTTTCCATTTCAGTTGGAATGATTTATTTATCATTCCAACTTTTTGTCTCTTATTATTGGCCACAGCGTATAATAATGGAAAAATAAAAACAATCCTTGAAACAAGAACATTCAAATACTTGGGAGATATTTCGTATTCCATTTACATGATGCATGGCGTTTGGTTTATAGTATTTTGGTATTGTTTGCCCTACCTAAGATCCAATTACGGGATTGAAACACTAACTCTTTGGATGAAAGTGATTTTTGTAACGCTGTTTCTGAGTATAACACTATTTAGTGCTCATTTTACCTACCATTTTGTGGAAATAAAATCACGAAAATTGTTGAAGAAAAGAATAAAATCGAAAGAGAGTAATTTAGAAACTGCTACGTAGCTTTTTTCGAAGTACTTGGAAAAGATTGGCCATTAATAAATATAGTTGCTTAAGTATCAATAAACAAAATTTCTGATTTTGCAGAATCTTGCGTGAGGGATAGAAGCAAGCTACCGAAGTAGCGCATATAGCCCGACCGCAATAGGAAAAGGGGCGAATGAAGACAAACATTAGTCAGCCCCTTTTTCTATTGTGGTCACGCTCAAATTATTTTAGATTGCAGAGTTTAGATTGCAGATTGCAGAATCCTAAATTTAGTTTTTTACATCTGAAAACTGCTATCTAAATTCTATTATTTGAATTCTACTAAGACTCGTTTATTCATTCTTAAATTCTTATTTTTGCATAAAACAGTATCTATTTCATGCAAAAATATATAGAACAACTTAACGAGGCACAACGCGAACCTGTATTACAAAAGGATGGTCCTATGATAATTATTGCGGGTGCAGGCTCCGGAAAAACTCGTGTACTTACCATCAGGATTGCTTATTTGATGCACCAAGGTGTTGATCCATTTAATATTTTGTCACTTACCTTTACCAATAAGGCAGCGAGAGAGATGAAGAAACGTATTTCGGATATTGTTGGTGCCAGTGAGGCCAAGAATTTATGGATGGGAACTTTTCACTCTGTTTTTGCTCGAATTTTACGTTCGGAAGCAGAGCATTTGGGTTATCCTTCAAACTTTACGATTTATGATTCGCAGGATTCTTTACGCGCCATTTCAGGAATTATCAAAGAATTGCAATTGGATCGTGATGTGTACAAACCGAAACAGGTTTTGAGCCGAATTTCGAATTTTAAGAATAGCCTGATTACAGTAAAAGCCTATTTTAACGATCCCGATTTACAAGAGGCCGATGCGATGAGCAAGAAGCCTAGAATGGGTGAAATTTATCAGCATTATGTGGATCGCTGTTTTAAATCTGGCGCAATGGATTTTGATGATTTATTATTGAAAACCAATGAATTACTAACTCGTTTTCCAGAAGTTTTGGCGAAATACCAAAACCGTTTTCGCTACCTCTTGGTGGATGAGTACCAGGATACGAACCATTCGCAGTATTTGATTGTTCGAGCTTTATCAGATAAATTCCAAAATATTTGTGTGGTGGGGGATGATGCGCAAAGTATTTATGCTTTCCGCGGCGCGAATATCAATAATATTTTGAACTTCCAGAAAGATTATGAAGGGGTAAAAACCTTTAGATTGGAACAAAATTACCGTTCGACTAAAAATATTGTGGAAGCGGCTAATACCATTATTGACAAAAACAAAGTAAAACTTGACAAGGTGGTTTGGACAGCCAATGAATTTGGTCCAAAAATAAAAGTCCACCGCAGTATCACTGATAATGAAGAAGGGCGTTTTGTGGCCAGTACGATTTGGGAACAAAAAATGACCAATCACTTGCATAATGGGGCATTTGCAGTTTTGTACCGTACCAATGCACAATCGCGTGCTATAGAGGATGCATTGCGAAAAAGAGATATTCCGTACCGAATTTATGGAGGGTTATCTTTTTACCAAAGAAAAGAGGTGAAAGATGTATTGTGTTACCTGCGATTGGTGATTAATCCAAAAGATGAGGAAGCTTTGATACGTGTTATTAATTATCCTGCGCGAGGAATTGGGAATACAACAATCGAAAAACTAACTATTGCGGCCAATCATTACAAGCGTTCGATTTTTGAAGTGATGCAAAACATTGAGCGTATTGATTTGAAACTGAATTCGGGAACCAAACATAAATTGCTTGATTTTGTTACTATGATTCAGAGTTTTCAGGTGATCAATGAGAATCAGGATGCTTTTTATCTTACTGATCATGTGGCCAAGAAAACCGGTTTGATTCAGGAATTAAAGAAAGACGCAACTCCAGAGGGAATGGCACGTATTCAAAATATAGAAGAGTTATTAAACGGGGTAAAGGATTTTACTGAAGGTCAAAAAGAGGTCGATGGTGCTCGTGGCGCCTTATCAGAATTTATGGAAGATGTAGCCCTTGCAACCGACTTAGACAAAGATACCAGCGATGAGGACCGTGTGGCTTTGATGACAATTCACTTGGCCAAAGGACTTGAATTCCCGCATGTTTTTGTGGTAGGAATGGAGGAAGATTTGTTCCCAAGTGCCATGAGTATGAGTACACGAAGCGAACTGGAAGAAGAACGTCGATTATTTTACGTAGCTTTAACTCGTGCGGAGCATCAGGCGTATTTGACATATGCCCAATCACGTTACCGTTGGGGAAAATTGACCGACAGTGAACCATCTCGTTTTATTGAAGAAATTGATGGACAATATCTGGAATACCTTACACCAGCCGAAAGCAATTACCGTTTCAAACCTATGATTGACAGTGATATTTTTGGTGATGTAGATAAATCCAAATTACGCTTGGCCAAACCGATAGGAAGCACGCCTCCAAAACACGTTACAGATAACGAACCAAAGTCGGATATTAATTTACGAAAATTGAAACCGGTGTCTAGTGGTACTTCAGCTGGAAGTGCTAATTTATTTGACAATACACTAGTTGCAGGAAATGTGGTGATGCATGAACGCTTCGGAAAAGGACAAGTCATCAATCTAGAAGGTGTTGGCGCCGATAAAAAAGCGGAAATCAAGTTTGAAGTTGGTGGTTTAAAAAAATTACTATTGCGTTTTGCAAAATTGGATATCATAGGATAGTGTTCCGTTTTTTAATATTCAGTCCCAGTTTAAATCATAAAATCAAAAAAATTTAATCATAAATCTTAAATCTCCATGGCTCAGATAATAAAAATTTACCCCGACAAACCAAGTGAAGCCGCTATTGCAAAAGTTGTAAAAGTGCTTCAAGACGGTGGTTTAGTTATTTATCCAACTGATACCGTTTATGGATTGGGTTGCGATATAACCAATTCTCGAGCTCTTGAAAAAATTGCAAAAATAAAAGGAGTGAAGTTGGAAAAAGCTAATTTCTCGTTTATTTGCCACGATTTGAGCAATTTATCAGATTATGTAAAGCAAATAGATACTTCTACCTTTAAACTGCTTAAAAGAGCCTTACCTGGACCATATACTTTTATTCTTCCGGGCAATAATAATTTGCCTAAAGAATTTAAAAAGAAAACGACCGTTGGTATCCGTGTTCCTGATAATTCAATTGCATTAGAAATAGTGCGTCAACTTGGAAATCCAATTGTTTCAACATCCATTAGAGATGAAGATGAAGTAATCGAATACACCACCGATCCGGAACTTATTTTTGAAAAATGGCAAAATTTAGTGGACTTGGTTATTGATGGAGGTTATGGGGATAATGTAGGGTCAACTATTATCGATTTATCAGGAGATGAACCTATTGTAGTTAGAGAAGGTAAAGGAAGCTTGGATATTATTTAAAATATATTCAATTTTTATAAATAATAAATTGCTCAAACAAAAAACAGGACTTCGGTTCTGTTTTTTTATATCGCTATTTTACGTTTGGATATATKAATAAAAAAAACGCCTCGAAATTAATCGAGGCGCTTTTAAAAACTTTAAGATGATTTATTTTTGAACCGGCGCTGTTGTTGTAGTTGCAGCTGTTGGTTTTTTCATTTCTTTTTCAACCATATCATAAAACTGATCTATTTTTGGCATTACATAGATACGAGTTCTTCTGTTTTTAGATTTGTTTTCTGGAGAATCATTAGGTACCAAAGGAACGTAAGAACTTCTACCAGCAGCAATTAACTGTTCTGGTTTTACACCTAGATCATTAGATAAAATACGGATAATAGCTGTAGAACGTTTAACACTTAAATCCCAGTTGTCAATTAAACAAGAATTTCCTTTTAGTACATCAGTATCGGTATGACCTTCAACCATACATTCAAAATCTGGTTTATCGTTAACAACTTTGGCAACTTTAGATAAAACTCCTTTTGCTTTATCACTTACTTCATAGCTACCGCTTTTGAATAACATTTTATCAGAAATAGAGATGAAAACAACACCTTTATCAACATTAATTTCGATGTCTGTATCATTCATTCCAACAACTGATTTCAAACTGGTAACAACTGCAAGGGTAACGCTATCTTTTTTAGTTAAAGCATCTTGCATTCTGCTGATTTTTAAATCTTTCTCTTTGATTGATTCTAAAGCTTTCTCGATGTTTTCAGCACCTTTAGTAGATAAAACCGTCATATCTTTAGAAGTGCTTATCAAGTGTTGATTAGTTTCTCTCAATCCATCTACAGTAGCTTTAAGACCCGCTTTCTCTTCTAAGCAAGAATTTAGTTTTACTGTACAAGTATTTAACAAATCTTGTGTTTCTTTATTCTTAGCTTCCAAAGCTGCATATTCCTTTTTAGACACACATGATGTCAAAAGAGCTAAAGCTGATAGAGTGATCATTAATTTTTTCATAGAATGCAAATTTTAATTAAACGTGAATTACAAAGTTAGTTTTTAAATGTAAATTTTAAATGTAAATTATTGTTAAATAACGTCTGCAAAAACTGTGCCGTTTTTAACATAATAACCATAAACGATGCTTTTGGTTTTAAAGTATATTTCAATCTGATTTTTTTCTCTTTTCTTATAATTTCTTATAAATAGCCCATAAAAAGAAAAATGTGCTCGTATAATAGCCCAACAATGAGCGAATTGACCCTCCAGTATGAATTTAACCCCAGCAACCCCATCTAATAACATTCTTACTATAAGTACCTGAAAAATAGTATTTTGTGGTAAATTTTTGGTTAACATTAATAGTGAATTTCTAAAATTCAGATAGGTTTTTTTAGGGTTTGCTTGCTGTAAAGTAGCACCACCAACATGATAAACTATTGATTCTGAACAATACTTTATTTTATGTCCTTTATTGATGGTTCTCCAACACAAATCAATTTCTTCCTGATGAGCAAAGAAATCCTCATCAAAACCTTTCAACTCCTTATAAACAGTGGATCGGATAAAAAAACAAGCACCAGAAGCCCAGAATATTTCAGTTTTATCATTATACTGTCCATTGTCTTTTTCCAAAGTATCAAAAATACGCCCACGACAAAAAGGATATCCATACTTATCTATGAATCCGCCTCCAGCACCGGCATATTCGAAATAGTCTTTCTTTTTAAAATCTAGTATTTTGGGCTGAATAATTGCTGTTTCAGATTCTTTCTCAAAAGTTTCCAAAATGGGTTTCAACCAATTCTCAGTCACCTCAATATCTGAATTCACCAGAGCATAGATTTCTGCATCGATATGTTGCAGAGCATCATTATACCCGCCTGCAAACCCTTGATTGGTCTTGTTTTGTACAATTTTAATTGTTGGATAATTATTTTTTACAAATTCTATTGATTCGTCTGTCGAAGCATTATCGGCAACATAAACAGTTGCTTCAGGGGAATATTGAATTACGGAAGGCAAAAACTGTTCTAAAAGCTTTACTCCATTCCAATTCAGTATGACTACGGCTATTTTTTCCAAGGACGTTTATTTATTTTATGAATTCAAAATTGATGCTCAAAAGCATCTTTCTATTTTCTGTGTTCTAATTTTTCTTCACCATAATTGGGCAATTCTCTCAAAAACTCATATTTCTCATTTTCAAAATCCATTTGACAAAAATAATGATTAAGCCCATTGGTAACCATCAAAAATTCGGCTTCCAAAGTCATATTATATCGAGCAATTTGATCAAAAGTAGCTTGAGCTATTTTAACTTCTGGTGCTTTACATTCGATTAATATAAAAATAGTGCCATTAGGATTAAAAACCACCACATCATAACGCTTCCGCAAACCATTGACCATTAAAACCTTTTCTACATTAATCAGGGATTTTGGATATTTTTTTTCTTCCAATAAAAACTGCACCACATGTTGACGCACCCATTCTTCGGGTGTAAGAATGATGAATTTTTTCCTGATTGCATCAAAAATAGATACTTTATTTTCGCTATTTTTGAAACGAAAACTATAGGAAGGAAAATTGAGTTTTTGCATGAGGCGAAATTAGTTAATTTAGTTTAAAGTTAAAAGTTTCATGTTTTTCAACTTGAAACCTTCAGCTTAAAACTTGAAACATAAAAAATGGACGAAGTTGTAAAGATTGTCAATGATATAAAAGGAGGAAACATCAAACCAATTTATTTTTTGATGGGAGAGGAACCTTATTATATTGACAAATTATCAGAATATATAGAAGCAAATATTTTATCCGAAGAGGAAAAAGGTTTCAATCAGACCGTTTTGTATGGCAGAGATGTTAGTATAGAAGATATTGTTTCCACAGCCAAACGCTACCCTATGATGGCCGATCGACAAGTGGTTATTGTGAAAGAAGCCCAGGAATTATCTAGAACAATTGACAAAATAGAAAGCTATGTTGAGAACCCAATGCCTTCGACTGTTTTAGTATTTTGTTATAAATACAAAACTTTGGACAAACGAAAAAAAGTTACCAAACTTTTAGCCAAAAACGGAATCGTTTACGAAAGCAAAAAACTGTATGAAAATCAGGTAGGGGATTGGATTAAGCGTGTCTTAGCTGGAAAAAAATATACTATTGAACCAAAAGCTTCTGCTATGTTGGTTGAGTTTTTAGGAACTGATTTGAGTAAGATCAATAATGAACTCGAAAAACTGCAAATCATATTGCCTGCCGGAAGTGTTATTTCAGCAAAAGACATAGAAGAAAATATTGGATTCAGTAAAGATTACAATGTATTCGAATTACGAAAAGCCATAGGTGAGCGCAACCAACTGAAAGCCTATAAAATTGCCGAAAACTTTGCCCAAAACCCAAAAGACAATCCATTGGTAATGACAACTGGTTTGGTTTTTGGCTTTTTTATCCAATTATTGAAATACCACGGTTTGAAAGATAAAAATCCTAAAAATGTGGCTTCGGTATTGGGAGTTAATCCTTTTTTTCTAAAGGATTATGACGTGGCTATCAAAAATTATCCCATGAGAAAAGTAAGCCAGATTGTAGCTTCCTTAAGAGATACTGACGTAAAAAGCAAAGGAGTTGGTGCCAACAGTTTGTCACAGGCCGATTTGTTAAGAGAAATGCTTTATAAAATATTTAATTAAACAATTGCATCATGTTTGTTTCTACTAAAAAAATTCATTTCATAATTGGTTTACTTCTCACAGTTCAATTTGCTATGCCACAAAATTCAAAAATAAACACCATTCAATATCCCTCTTTTGATGCCTATCCCGTTTATTTGAAAGATGATTTAGGAGTTTCATATACTGTAAATCAAACAACAGTCAAACTTTGGAGCCCTAATGTTGAAGAAACCAAAATCAATCTTTACAAACAAGGGAACGGAGGTGATGCCATAGCTACTAAAAGTTTAGATTACGACTCGAAAACCGGAGTCTGGCAAATTATTTTAGACGGTAATTATCATAATACCTATTATACGTTACAAGTAAAAAACAAAGGAAACTGGTCTAAAGAAATGCCCGATCCTTATGCAAAAGGCGTTGGCGTAAACGGAAATCGAGGTTTAATCTTCGATCCAAAACAAACGAATCCTTCAAACTGGAAAACCGACAAACAACCTCCTTTAAAATCTGTTTCAGACATTATATTGTACGAAGCTCACGTACGAGATTTTTCTATTGACCCTTCATCAGGCATAAAAAACAAAGGGAAATTTTTAGGTCTAACAGAAAAAAATACGAAAAACACTTTTGGAGAAGCAACAGGATTAGACCATTTACAGGAATTAGGAATTACCCATTTGCATTTACTTCCTGTATTTGATTACAAATCTGTTGATGAAAACACATTAGATAAAAATCAATACAATTGGGGATATGATCCGCAGAATTACAACTCTTTAGAAGGATCGTATTCAACAAATCCTTTTGATGGATTAGTGCGCATGCAGGAATACAAACAAATGGTTTTGGCTTTGCATGAAGCCAAAATTCGTCTCATAATGGATGTGGTTTATAATCACACCAGCTCCACTGATATTTTTGACCAATTGATTCCTGGTTATTACTACAGAAGTTGGCCTGATGGAAAACGCTCTGATGCTACGGCCTGTGGGAATGAATTTGCCTCTGACCGAATTATGGCTAGACAATTTATGCTGGAATCACTTAAATATTGGGTAAAAGAATATCATGTTGATGGATTCCGATTTGACTTAATGGCCGTGCACGATATTGAAACAATGAATGCTATTTCGGCAGAATTAAAGAAAATTGATCCAAGCATTTTTCTTTATGGTGAGGGGTGGACAGCTGGTGACTCACCTTTGCCAATAGAAAAAAGAGCGTTAAAAAACAATGTGAAAAAATTAAATGACATTTCGGTTTTTTCAGATGACATTAGGGATGGAGTAAAAGGACATTGGTCTAATGTTACCGAAAAAGGTTTTGTAAGCGGAAATCCAAATTACAAAGAAGTAATTCAATTCGGAATTGTAGCTTCCACGAATCATCCTCAAATAAAATATGATCCTAAAAGAAGTTATGCACAATTCCCATATGCTGACAGCCCTACAAAAGTTATTGGTTATGTATCTTGTCACGATAACAACACTTTGTATGATAAACTAAAAATAGCTAACCCAAAAGCAACCGAAAAAGAATTGGTGCAAATGGACAAATTAGCTAATACCATCATTTTGACTTCACAAAGTATTCCTTTTCTACATATGGGAGTAGAAATGAAGCGAACCAAAATGGGAGTTGAGAACTCTTATAAATCACCAGACAGCATTAATAAAATAGATTGGAACTGGAAACACGATAATAAAGAATTAGTTCAATACTACGAAAACCTTATTGCGTTAAGAAACAATCATCCAGCATTCAAAATGACATCCGAAAAGATGATTCAAGAGCATTTAGAATTTTTAACAATAAATGATTTCTTATTAGTTGGATATACTTTAAAAAACAATGCTAATGGCGACAAATGGAAAAACATCAGAGTCTATTTTAATGGAGATGAAAAAGAAGCAAAACAAACCATTGAAGGAACTTGGAAAATGATTTGCAATGGCGAAATTATAAACCAAAATGGCATTGAAACCATTAAAAATCAATCAATAACAATTCCAAGCAGAAGTGCGGTAATTTTGTATCAGGAATAGCTATTTTAATTAAAAAATGTTCTAAAAAATACCGATATTTGCACCTCTCTAAAAACAAATACCACAATTATGGGAATGAATAAAAATACTATTTTAGGATGGGCTACTCTTATAATGATACTTATGGGATTATTGCTTATCGGATTAGGCGCCTTTAAATATAGAGATGTTTCAGGTTGGGGATTTGCCGCAGTTGGAATTKGATTTTTCTCCATTGCCTGGGTATTTAGCTCTTTAAAAGGGCGATTGTAATTTACATTAGAAACCAATAATTAATCACATAAATTAAAACATTTTAATATGTCAGACGATAAGAAAGTAATTTTCTCAATGCAAAAATTGAGTAAAACCTATCAGGGAGCAGATAAACCTGTACTTAAAAATATTTATTTGAGTTTCTTTTACGGAGCCAAAATTGGTATTCTAGGTCTAAATGGTTCTGGAAAATCTTCTCTTTTAAAGATTATAGCAGGAGTTGACAAAAACTATCAAGGAGATGTTGTTTTTCAACCTGGTTATACTGTAGGTTATTTGGAACAAGAACCAATTCTTGATGATTCTAAAACGGTTATCGAAATTGTTCGTGAAGGTGCTGCCGAAACAATGGCAGTTTTGGAAGAATACAACAAAATCAATGATTTATTTGGTCTTGAGGAAAACTATTCTGATCCAGACAAAATGGATAAATTGATGGATCGCCAAGCTGCATTGCAGGACAAAATTGATGCTCTTGGTGCTTGGGAAATCGATACAAAGTTAGAAATCGCAATGGATGCGTTGCGCACGCCAGAAGGAGATACACCTATTAAAAACCTTTCAGGAGGGGAGCGTCGCCGTGTGGCTTTATGTCGTTTGTTATTGCAACAACCGGATGTATTGCTTCTGGATGAGCCTACGAATCACTTGGATGCTGAGTCTGTACTTTGGTTAGAGCAACATTTAGCACAATATTCAGGAACTGTAATTGCTGTAACACACGATAGATATTTCTTGGATAACGTTGCAGGTTGGATTTTGGAATTGGATAGAGGTGAAGGTATTCCTTGGAAAGGAAATTATTCTTCTTGGTTAGACCAAAAATCAAGCAGAATGGCATTGGAAGAAAAAGTGGCTTCAAAGCGTCGTAAGAATTTAGAGCGTGAGTTGGACTGGGTTCGTCAAGGTGCAAAAGGCCGTCAAACCAAACAAAAAGCACGTTTACAGAACTACGATAAACTTTTGAATGAAGACCAAAAACAATTGGACGAAAACTTGGAAATCTACATTCCGAATGGTCCAAGATTAGGTACAAATGTTATCGAAGCCAAGAATGTAGCCAAAGCTTTTGGAGATAAATTATTATACGACAACTTGAACTTTACGTTGCCACAAGCAGGAATTGTTGGAATTATCGGACCAAACGGTGCTGGTAAATCTACTATTTTCAAAATGATTATGGGAGAGCAAGCTACTGATAGCGGTGAATTCTCAGTTGGTGATACAGTGAAAATCGCATATGTTGATCAAGCACACTCTAATATTGATCCAAATAAATCCATTTGGGAAAACTTTGCCGATGGACAGGAATTGATTATGATGGGTGGAAAACAAGTAAACTCAAGAGCTTATTTATCAAGATTTAATTTTGGAGGTGGTGAGCAAAACAAGAAAGTATCGATGCTTTCTGGTGGTGAGCGTAACCGTTTGCACTTGGCAATGACTTTGAAAGAAGAAGGAAACGTATTGTTACTGGATGAGCCTACGAATGATTTGGACGTAAACACGCTTCGTGCACTTGAGGAAGGTTTAGAGAATTTCGCAGGTTGTGCCGTAGTGATTTCGCACGACAGATGGTTCTTGGACAGAATCTGTACACACATTCTAGCTTTCGAAGGTGATTCTGAAGTGTATTATTTCGAAGGTGGATTCTCTGATTATGAAGAAAACAAGAAGAAACGTTTAGGTGGAGATTTAACTC
The DNA here is from genome assembly GCF_056405915.1 of Flavobacterium sp. P1_E4. Taxonomy (NCBI): domain Bacteria; kingdom Pseudomonadati; phylum Bacteroidota; class Flavobacteriia; order Flavobacteriales; family Flavobacteriaceae; genus Flavobacterium; species Flavobacterium sp. P1_E4. Next base: position 83,048 of record NZ_JBFUBE010000005.1, on the reverse strand, counting down.
CAAAACGATTGAAATACAGAAAATTAATTAGATAAAACAATTAATTCAAATAACCAAAAAGCCTCAAATTCTATTGTAATTTGAGGCTTTTTTTTAGGAGCTATTTCCCGCTATTCACTTCAATCTTTATGGTTTTAAAGAAAAACCATAAAGGATTTCCGTTGCTATCAGGGCTAGGGCATTTCTTTTCATTACTAAATTTTCATTCAATTTCTATAAAACATAAAAGAGGATGTCCACAGAAAGGCACCCTCTTTTTTTTTAGACAAAAAAAACTAATCATTTCATTTTTTCAGAATTCGTCATCTTCATCACAGCTTCAATTTAAACCAATAATTACCAATCCGAAAACAACTACCATTATAAACGTATCGCTTTCACTATGAATAAAGAGGCAAATTTCTTAAAAAAATTAAATATTAAGATGTGTCAAATTTATGATATCAATACGTGTAAATAGATGACATTTATCATGAAAGCAAAATTATTCTAAAAATTTTATTTTTAATTCAGGACTTGGAATCATACAACTTTCTTTCTTGCCATACCATCCGTATCTATTCCTCGCTATGTAGTCATATAGGTAGTTCCTTATTCCTGTTGGAATAATTTTAAAAACTGTTACAAACGAAAATAAACCATCCAAACTTCTAGCAATTTGCAAAGCTGCATCCGACTTGTAATAGTAGGCGATTCCCGGTTCATATAAAACAATGCTGTCAATGTTTTTGGCATCAATTCCAATGTATGCAAGGATTTCTTGACCCAATTCTGATTGTAGTGCCACAAATCGGAAAGTATCTTTTTTGTCGTGTTTAATCACGAATTGCACTGCTGAATTGCAAAGATTGCAAACGCCGTCGAAAAGGATAATTTTTTTATTGGGAGAAAGATTTTGCATTATTTTCTATTTGCCCGTCATTTTGTTACTGAATACTAAAATCTGCCAACTGATTACTACTTCTTAGCCGCCTCAACAAACTCCAAATCATCCAAACTCACTTTAGAAGTAAACAGTCCATAATTGACAACTGCTTTATTTTTCTCAATCTTATCAATGCTTCCAACTGATTTTCCGTCCAGCATTCGCACTCTGTCACCCACTTTTAGAATAGGTCTTGGCTTTTCTATAACTGGTTTTAATTTCTTTTCTTTCTTTTCCTTGCGGATTTCTTCCACAACAACGGTAACCTCCTCGATAATTTCCTTTTTCTTCTGGATAATCGCTTTGGCTTCTTTTGGAGTGGCTTTCTTGCGCTTGGAATTTTCTATTTCAACAATCTTCAAAAACTCACCAATCAAGTCTTTTTTGTTTTTATTATTGAAATACTTCTCGGCGATATCCTCTATTTTTTGACCAATGTAAATCGTCTTTTGATTGCTATCGTACAATTCCTGATAGCTTTCCAGTTTTTGCTTGATTTTGACATTAATATCTTCCATTTTCTTGCTCTCTTCACGCGCTCGAGTCTCTTCCTCTTTGAGGTTTGTGGACGTTTTTTCCAATTTCGAGCGTTCTTTTTGCAAGTTTGCTATTGTTTTGTCAAAACGAACTTTTCCTATCTCAATCTTCTTTTTGGCTCTATTGATTAAGCTAAAAGGGATTCCGTTTTTCAAGGCCACTTCAAAAGTAAAAGAGCTTCCTGCCTGTCCCAAGACCAATTTGTACATCGGTTCTAATGATTTTTCATCAAATAACATGTTGGCATTGGTAGCAAAAGGTAATTCATTAGCCAAAATTTTTAAGTTCGAATAATGCGTAGTGATTAATCCGAATGCTTCTCTATGATAAAACTCTTCCAAGAAGATTTCGGCCAAAGCACCTCCCAATTCAGGATCGGAACCTGTACCAAATTCATCTATCAAAAACATGGTTTTCTTGTTGCACTTCTTCAAAAAGTAGTTCATGTTCTTCAAACGGTAACTATAAGTACTTAAGTGATTTTCAATAGATTGATTATCTCCAATATCTGTAAGTATTCGATCAAAAAGAAATGTTTCACTGCGTTCGTGAACAGGAATCAACATACCCGATTGCAACATCAATTGCAATAAACCAACGGTTTTCATCGAGATGGTTTTACCTCCGGCATTAGGCCCAGAAATAACAATTATTCTATTTTCCTGACTTAATTCAATTGTTTGTGGGTGTGTAACTTCCTTTTTCTGCTTGTTGTTCAAATACAAAATAGGATGATAGGCCTCTCTGAAATAAAGACGACGTTCCTCGGTAATAGTTGGCAAAATTCCATTGATTTTATTGGCGTATTTTGCTTTGGCAGCAATCACATCAATATCGCTCAGGAAATCCTGATACTGAATCAATAAAGGCAAGAAAGGACGAACTGCATTCGATAACTGCTTTAGAATTCTTGTGATTTCCTCTTTTTCCTCATATTCCAAGTTACTAAGCTCACGAGAATATTTAAGTGTATTTTCAGGCTCTATGTAAGCGATACTTCCAGTTTTGGAACTTCCAAGTATTGAACCTTTTACTTTTCGTCTATACATTGCCAATACGGCCAAAACACGACGGTTTTGCACAAAACTCTCTTTGATATCATCCAGATAGCCCAAACTATTGTATTGTGTCAAAGCCGAACCGAAACTTTGATTCACTTTTCCGCGAACCAAATTCATTTCTCTACGTATCTCCAAAAGTCGGGGAGAAGCATTGTCTTTTATCTCTCCATATTTATCCACCACTGCATCTACAAGCGTGATAATTTCTTTGGTAAGTTGAATCCCGGAACCTTTGGCACAAAGATTTGGGTAATAATCATTGAATTTGTTTAAAAACGTCAAAAGAACATTTGTCGTTTCTGAAATTGTGGCAATTTTTCTAAAGCCACCCACTTCCAGAAAACTGTCTTCGATGGCGAGAAATTTTATTTCGTATGTAATAGCATCAAAGCCGTGATTTGGGATAGCATTATTATTCTGGAAAGAGGAAACATACTCTGAAGTTTGCAATAATGCAGCCATCAAAGATTCTTTATCTCTAAAAGGAGTAATTTCCAAGGCTTTTTGTTTTCCAATATCAGTATTGCATATTTCGGAAATCGTTTCGAGAACCGTAGGAAATTGTAAATCTTGTAACGTTTTTTCGGTAATGGAGATCATTTAATAATTTGATTTTACGCTACAAAAATAAGGTTATTTAAGAAAGAAACATAGTGTTATTTCGCAGAGATTATAATAGAATAAATACAGCACAAAAAGCCCTCCAAAGCAAATAATACCCTGTTCGAAGATTGCAATTGGGAGTCCGAAGTATGTATCAAGCGGTTCGAAACTCGTATCAGGAACACGAAAGACCGCAACAGGAAGACGGAAGACTATAACAGGGAGACGGAAGACCGCATCAGGCTGACGGAAGCTCGTGTCAGGCATACGGAAGACCGCAACAGGGAGACGGAAGCTCGTATCAGGGCATTATTTTCTCTTCTGATGCCTTATTTTAGTGAGAGTTGTCATTAGAATATGCAAACTCATTTAAATCTTCATGTATCTTTGCGAAATAACTTTTGAATATGAACCTCAACTTAAATCCTTCCTGGCAAACTATTTTATCAGACGAAATAGAGAAACCTTATTTTCTTGAATTGATGGATACTGTTGACCAAGAATATCAAAATTCGGTTTGTTTTCCTCCAAAAGAGTTGATTTTTTCTGCTTTCAATAATTGTTCTTTTGAAAATATAAAAGTGGTCATTATCGGCCAAGATCCTTATCATGGTGATGGCGAAGCCAATGGCTTATCATTTTCGGTGAATGATTCGGTTAGAATTCCACCTTCGTTGCGGAATATTTTCAGGGAATTAACAACCGATTTGGATTCTATTTTTATGCCGAGTTCTGGAAATTTGGAATCTTGGGCCAAACAAGGTGTTTTATTGCTCAACGCATCATTAACGGTGAGAAAAGACAACCCAAACAGCCACAAACACCTTAAATGGAATATTTTTACTGACGCTGTTATTCAAAAAATATCGGAGGAGAAAGAGAATGTGATTTTTATGTTATGGGGAAGCTTTGCACAAAAAAAAGGATCAAAAATTAATCGGGAAAAACATTTCGTTTTAGAATCAGGACATCCTTCACCTATGAGTGCCAATCAAGGGAAATGGTTTGGGAATAGACATTTCAGTCAAGCAAATTTGTATTTAGAGCAGAATAATTTAGGGAAGATTGATTGGTTGTAGCTTTTACCCCCAATATTGTCTTTCCGACGGAGGAGGAATCTCTATAATATTATTCGCCAAAGTGAGACAAAAACATCTTTTTTATTTAGATTGTGGAGTTACTTGCGGAGATCCCTCTTTCATCGGGATGACAATATTACGGCAAGGTTAATCTATAAATATTAGTTGAAAAATTACAATAAACATCTTGGTCTCGAGTGAGGGATAGAAGCAAGCTACCGAAATAGCGCGAATAGCCCGACCCCGTTGAGAAAAGGGGCGTATAAGCGATGCTATAAATAAGCCCCTTTTCTCAACGGGGGCACTCCCACATAAATTTTATTTACTCCAATGTCAAAGCTCCCAATATTTCTTCGGATAAAAAGGGGCCTCCGGGGTATTTTGCTGTATAATCTAGATTTAACCAGACTTGATTGTGCTCGTCAATATGATAATTGAGGGGTTTATGGTTACTTTCCTGTGGAAATAATATATTTTTTATCAGGTAGTTCACTTTTTCAAGATCACTTCTGTTTCCGATTAAAATTTCAGGATAGATATGGCCTTTGGTGTGAATCAGTCTTGGTGTACCGCCAATTGAGCGTATGCAGGCGGCCATCAAAATGGAATGATCATCACAATCTCCCGAAAAATAAAGCAACGATTCGTGTGCTGTTGCGATATAATCTCCATTTTTGGGATCGTTTACATAATTCCACCGGCTATTGATTTCTTTGAATACAGCAAAACACTGGATTAAATTTCTGTAATCAGGATAGCCTTTAATGTGCTTAAAATGTTTTGTTGTTGCCATTATCGCAAAGTTTCTCACCTTTGGATTCTCATATTCGATTGCTCTTAAAATCTCATCTTTATTGGGGAATGGCAGTAATTTAGCAATAATAATATCCTGTGGAAACGGATTATTATTCATTGAATACAGCATCGAATTGTAATCGTCGAATACAGAATTGAAATTAAAATTCCCAAACAAACTTCCATAAATAAGCATCAATAAATAAAGTGCTATACAAATTATACTTATAGTTCGTAATGCGTATAAAATGCCATAAACTGCAGCAAAAACGAAAATAAAAAGCAATATTCGATCAAGACCAAAATACCATAGTGGATCAATTAAATTTTGGTGAAGAACTATAAATAAAGGAATTGTAATAAGAATACTTAAAAGAAAGATAACAAAACTATCCCAAGGCTTTTTCAACTGAAACTTGGACTTTACTTGATGAAAATTCGTTTTGTTAAGTTGTATCATAATACCCAAAAGTAGGGACTTGGATTGCTTTTTTTAAGTTACTAAGATACTAAGTTTCTTAGTAACTAAGTTTTTTTTTAGTTACTAAGTTTTTACAAAGTTGCTAAGGTACTGAGGTACTAAGTTTCTAAGCAACTTACTTAAACATTAATATCCTTAAAATCATTCAAAATGGCATAGCGAATCATATTGGTAAATGCCTCATTGTCCAATTTTGGGATTTCAAGAATCGAATTCAGCAAAGTAGTATCGTATTCGTTGGGATTGGTAATAAAATAAGGTTTTAAATGCTTACCGATGCTTTCGTAATACAGTTTTTCGATAGTGTTTTTATATTTGAAATCCAGTGGATTTTTGATCAAAGTAAAATTCGTATAACCCACTTCTTTCATAATCAACTGCAGGCCTTTCACTATATTGAAGCTTTTGTCGTTTACAATATTTAATTGCTCGATGTCGTCACGCTCAAAAGTGTTTACAATTACTTTGGACACATAATCAACTGGAATAATATTTAAACCTGTTTCTTCATTGATGATGAAACGTACATTTTCCTGTTCTCCTTTTCGCTGTGAAGTAAAGTGGAAGAACTTGGCCAAAAGATAAAAAACCATATATTTTGGAATAAAATAAGGACTTTCGGTTCCCAACATTTTACCTCCAATGACACTTGGTCTCAGAATCTGGAATGGCAACCCTAATTTTTTGCATTCTTTTGCAATGTAATTCTCCGAATGAAATTTAGCATCCTCATAAGCATTTCGATGCTCAGGGGTAAAATCTAAATTATGGAAATCATTATCAATCAATCCACCGCGGATTCCTGAAGAAAATGCAGTTCCTATGTAAATGAATTTCTTTATAAAGGGGTGAAAAGTCTTGAAAAGTGTTTTGGTTATTTTGGCATTTTCATCAAAAATTTTCTCTTTTAGATTTTCATCTGTAGACAGATTAACATAACCTGCAGAGTGGATAAAGTATGCTCCTTTTATTTTTTCGGAAAAAGTATCCTGAAGATTCGCCAAATCCGAATCTATAATTTCAATATATTCATATAGCTTTTCCAAACCAGTTTTTCGCAAAATCTGAGGAGTGTAATCACTTGTCAAAAGTTCATTAACACGATCAATGGCGCTAACTTTTCCTTTGTTTCTGGCAATAATAAAAAGTTTTCCGTTATTGTTTTGTTTTATAAAAAGCTCCAGAATATCATACATAATATGCGATCCCAAAACTCCAGTTGCTCCAGTAAGTATTATTTTCATTGGTATATTTTTCAAATTGCAAAGATAGTTTTAAAAAAAGAATGAGGAAGTTTAAAAAGAATACTTCCATAAGGCGTATGTTATAAATATTACTGAGACAAAAAAGCAATGCATTGTTCTCGAATAGTCCATAATTGGCCGAAAGTAATTGTAGCATTTGAGTTGGACAACCAATTTTTAATGAAGTTTTGATGATAGTCAATTTTGAATTCTCCTACTTGATAAGGTTCTATTTCAATTTCTTCCAATATATCCTTTTCGATTTTAGTAAAATCCGATTTAGGTGTAGTACAATCAACACGTACCTCATCGATTTTTAAATAACAATGGGCTTCTGGGATGAAATCAATATTGTTATCGGAAAGTATAGTTCCAATTTTGGTATTGCTTTCATTCATCTTATAAATTCCAATGATAAGTTTGATGTTTGGAATTTTATTTTGATTAGCCACTTCCTTTAGAAATGCATGTTTGGAACTACATGTTCCTTTGTTCTCTTTTAAAACCAAAGACAAATCTTCACGATTGGCGTTTCGTCCGTAAGGTATGTTTTTAACATAAAACAATAAATCTTCCCAAGAGTAAATTCCTGAGTTTTTCAACTGTTGCGTGAGAACATCTGAAGAAGAAAGTGAGGTAGAAATCATTTAATCTTAATTCAAAATCTGATTAATATGGTATTCTAAATGTTCAACATAATCAGTCATTAAAAATTTTAAATCAATTATAGATTGATCACTCAAAATGATTTGATAATTGAGTGTCTTTTCATCAACGTTTTTAAAAATTCTAACTATTTGCTTATTTAGCGAAAGCCAAAGCTGTGTCAATTCATTAATATCCATTGTTTGATATTGATTTAAATGAACTAAATCAGTTTGACTATAAGGCCTATGATGATATGGTTTTTCGACATAATTTATTTCGGTAAATCGAACCAAATTATGAACCGCCGAATCAACTAAATGTCCTAAAATTTCTTTTTTTGACCATTTACCCGGATTTTTTGCCTCTAAAATAGTGTTTTCAATAGCCAACAAATTGATACTACTATCGTTAAGCAATTGCTCAAATTTAAAGATTGTATTTTGCATCTAAATATTATTTGAAAGTTTATCTAAAGTATATTCAATCAATTCATCAACAGCTTTGTATGGATCACTACTAAAAGTTCCGTTGGCACGGTTGGCAATAATCGCATTTAAAGATAATGCTTGATGTCCCAATAGAGCCGAAAGACCATAAATAGCGGATGTTTCCATCTCAAGGTTGGTAATTCGATTTCCTTCGAAAAGGAAATTATCCATTTTGGAATTCAATGTTGAATCTTGGATATTCAAACGCAAAACCCTTCCTTGTGGACCATAAAAACCACCTGCAGTTGCTGTGATTCCTTTGTGCATTTTATCACTTTCTATTCTTTTTTCCAATATTGAAGAACAGGGAACAACAACAGGCCTTCCTTTTCGCAAATCCCAATTGGTGTGTTCAATAAATGCATTTTCCATCTCAACATTAGAAACAGCATCAACCAAATAGGAGCGAAGCATATTGTCAAGTCCCAAGCCAAATTGAGACATAACAAAACTATCCACAGGAATATTGGCGTGCAAAGAACCCGAGGTTCCTATTCGGATAATGTTTAATGAGGTTAACTTTTCTTTTGGTTTTCTGGTTTCCAAATCTATATTGACAAGTGCATCCAATTCGTTGATGACAATATCAATATTGTCTGGGCCAATTCCGGTAGACATTACCGTTAAGCGTTTGCCTTTGTAAGTTCCGGTTTGAGTTTTGAATTCCCTTTTTTGGGTAGAAAATTCAATAGAATCAAAATGTTTGGTAATTTTTGCCACTCGATCTTGATCGCCCACAAAAATAATATCGTGAGCAATATGTTCGGGTTTCAAATTAAGGTGATACACACTCCCGTCAGGATTGAGTATTAATTCGGATTGTTGAATAGCCATTTTTTTTAGTTTAAAATTGTTTAAAGTTTAAGGTTGTTTAAAAGTTTAAATTGTTTAAGTTTTAACATTGTTTAATATTATAACAACTTTAAACCTTAAACTTTAAACCATTTTAAACTTTTCCTATCCTCCAACACGTTTTACTTTAAAACCTTTTTCTTTTAAAATAGTCATTATTTTATCACGATAATCACCTTGGATAATTATAGAATCATCTTTAAAAGTACCGCCAACACTCAATTTGGTTTTGATTTCTTTGGCCAAGATTTTAAAATCTTCGTCAGTTCCTTCGTAACCTTCAATTATAGTGGTCGCTTTACCTTTTCTTTTTTCGAATTTACAAATCATAGGTTCTTTTTGAACATATAATTCGTGTGCTTCTTTTTCGATTGCTTCTTCCGGAGACATTTCATGGTCTGGAAAAAGATTCTTCAATTGGTCCTGTAAATCCATATTTTCAAATTATAAAAAACCAAATTCCAAATTCCAAAAGTGTATCATTGGAATTTGGAATTTTGGTTTTGGAATTTTATTTCTTACTTCTTAATTAAACCTAAATCAACTAGGCGTTCGTACAAATAATCTCCCGCAGTAATATCCTCGAATTTTTTAGGATTTTCGGCGTCGATACAGTTTTCCAAACAGTTTAATTTCATATCACTCACTGGGTGCATAAAAAACGGAATAGAATAACGCGATGTTCCCCATAATTCTCTTGGTGGATTAACTACCTGATGAATTGTAGATTTTAGTTTGTTATTGGTATGACGGGATAACATATCACCCACATTAATTACCAATTCATCTGGTTCTGCAATTGCATCAATCCAATCACCATTATGGTTTTGAACCTGTAATCCTTTACCTTGGGCTCCCATCAACAAAGTAATCAAGTTGATATCGCCATGAGCTGCTGCCCTAATGGCATTCTCTGGCTCAGATGTAATAGGAGGGTAATGAATTGGTCTTAGGATTGAATTACCATCTTTGGCATATTCGTCAAAATAAAATTCATCCAATCCAAGATGCAATGCCAAAGCTCTCAACACATAAACACCTGTTTTTTCAAGCATTTGGTAAGCTTCTTTACCTACAACATTAAAACGTGGCAATTCTTTTACCTCTACATTATCTGGATATTCCGAAGCATATTTTGAATCTTCGTCCACATACTGTCCAAAATGCCAAAATTCTTTTAAATCCCCTTCTTTACGTCCTTTGGCATGCTCTTTTCCAAAAGAAACATAACCTCTTTGTCCGCCAATTCCAGGAATTTCATAGCTGTGTTTTGTTTCTAATGGCAACGAAAAGAAATTTCTAATTTCGCCATACAATTCATCAACTAATTGATCGTTTAAAAAATGCCCTTTGAGCGCTACGAAGCCTATATCTTCGAATGCACTTCCGATTTCATTTACAAATTTTTGTTTACGTTTCGGGTCGTCCGAAAGGAAATCACGCAAGTCAACACTAGGAATGTTTTGCATATTATGTATGTATTTAATACTTTAGAAGTCTTAAACTTCGTATGAGCAAAGATAAAAAATAAAATAGATAAGTTATTTTAAAAATTATTGACGATTTTAAATAATATAACAATTTACAATTAAACTGTTATATTTATATATCTTTGAGATACTCACCAAATACTACTAAAATGAATTTTGATAAAAAGAATCTATCTAACGATACCTTACTAGATCTATATAAAAGAATTCTCAAACCAAGACTGGTTGAAGAAAAAATGTTAATCCTTATTAGACAGGGAAAAGTGTCCAAATGGTTTTCCGGCATAGGACAAGAGGCTATTTCAGTTGGTATTACCGCGGTTTTGGACGCAGATGAATACATTCTACCTATGCACCGCAACTTAGGTGTATTTACAGGAAGAGACATTCCATTACATCGTTTATTTTCACAATGGCAAGGCAAAGCCAATGGTTTTACAAAAGGGAGAGACCGAAGTTTTCACTTTGGAACACAGCTTTATAAAATTATCGGAATGATTTCGCACCTGGGGCCACAAATGGGTGTCGCCGATGGAATAGCATTAGCAAATAAACTACAGAAAAACGGAAAAGTTACGGCAGTTTTCACTGGAGAAGGGGCAACAAGTGAAGGTGATTTTCATGAAGCCTTAAATATTGCTGCAGTTTGGGATTTGCCTGTTCTCTTTATAATTGAAAATAATGGATACGGATTATCTACTCCAACCAACGAACAATACCGTTGCGAAAACCTTGCCGACAAAGGAATAGGCTACGGAATCGAAAGTCACATCGTTGACGGGAATAACATATTGGAAGTTTTTAATTTGTTGACCGAATTAAAAGCATCGATGATTGAGAATCCACGACCAATTTTATTGGAATTCAAAACGTTCAGAATGCGAGGACATGAAGAGGCGAGTGGCACTAAATATGTTCCTCAAGAATTAATGGATTTATGGGCAGCAAAAGACCCTGTAGATAATTACAGAAGTTATTTGTACCTAAACAACATCCTTACTAGAGAACATGATGACGAGATACAACATGAAATCAAAAAAGATATCGATGAAAGTTGGGCTATAGCCAATGCCGAACCAGAAATAGTTCCCACTTACGATGGAGAACTAAATGATGTTTACAAGCCCTATGTTCATGAAGAGTTTCATCCGAATGCAGAAGTAGAGAATATTCGCTTTATAGACGCCATTTCCAGCAGTTTACGTCAATCAATGGAACGACATGAAAAATCGGTTATTATGGGACAAGACATTGCAGAATACGGTGGTGCTTTTAAAATAACAGATGGTTTTGTTGCACAATTTGGCAAAGACCGTGTTCGAAATACTCCCATTTGCGAAAGCGCAGTAGTTTCTACAGCAATGGGATTGTCCATTAATGGATATAAAGCGATTGTCGAAATGCAATTTGCCGATTTTGTATCCACTGGATTCAACCCAATCGTTAATTTATTGGCCAAATCACATTACCGCTGGTTGGAAAAAGCGGATGTGGTTGTTAGAATGCCTTGTGGAGGCGGAACTCAGGCGGGACCTTTTCATTCTCAAACCAATGAAGCCTGGTTTACCAAAACTCCTGGTTTAAAAGTCGTTTATCCAGCCTTTCCTTATGATGTCAAAGGTTTGCTGAATGCTTCAATCAATGACCCAAACCCTGTTCTTTTCTTCGAACATAAACAACTATATAGAAGTTTGTCCCAAGACGTCCCTACACATTATTACACCATTCCCTTGGGAAAAGCGGCTTTGCTAAAAGAAGGAAATGATGTTACGATCATCTCTTTTGGGGCTGCAGTACACTGGGCTTTGGAAACTTTAGACAAAAATCCTGAAATAAAAGCAGATGTATTGGATTTAAGAACCCTTCAACCTTTGGATACAGAAGCGATTTACACCTCGGTTAAAAAGACCGGGAAAGTGATTATTTATCAAGAAGATTCTATGTTTGGTGGTGTTGCCAGCGATATTTCGGCTTTGATTATGGAAAATTGTTTTGAATACTTGGATGCTCCTGTAAAACGAGTGGCGAGTTTGGATTCTCCAATTCCGTTTACAAAGGCACTGGAAGATCAGTATTTGCCGAAAGGAAGGTTTGAAACCGAATTAAAAGCACTTTTAGAGTATTAATTTAAAGTATTAAAAAGAATTAGGGCGAGACCCCATTATGGCAAGTGGGCTACTTTTCATACCGCTCATTCGCCCACTTGTCATAATGGAGTCGGGCTATACGCGCTACTTTGGTAGCTAGCTTCTATCCCTCTCGCAATCCAGTTTTCATAACAAAATTTATTTGAATTTCATATTTACCAAAGATTCATAAAAAAGAGGTTGTCTAAATAGATATAGACAACCTCTTTTGGTAGAAATAAACACAAAATTCATCAACTCGCAAACAGAAGAATAAGCAACTGTGCCACCAATATCCTGCTGATAGTTACTAACGGATAAACAGTAGCATATGATTGATTAGGTATATCAGAATCTAAATATTTGGTGCTAAAAGCCAATGCGGCTGGATCGGTATAGGAACCACTCATAATACCAACCATTTGATAAAAATTAAGCTTGAACACAAATCGGCTAATTAATACCAATATGATTAATGGTATAAAAGTGATATAACAGCCATAATAAATCCACATCCATCCATCATTTGCAATGAAATTATCATAGAAACCATGACCCGCTTTAATACCAACCGCTGCGAAGAATAGGCAAATTCCAAAATCCTTCATAAAATGAATTGCTCCGTTATTGATATACGAATGAATTACGCCAACACCTCCATATCTACTGATAAATAATGCGGCCAAAAGCGGTCCCGCAGCCAATCCTAATTTTAAGGGAACGGGTAGAGAAGGAATCATTATCGGAATTGAACCTATGATAACCCCAAAAATCAACCCTCCGAAAAGGGAAAGAAAATCGGGTTCCAAAAGTATTTTTTTTGAATTTCCTATAATATTTTCAGCTTCTTGAATTGCTTCTTTACTTCCTACTACCAATAAAGTATCTCCATAATAAAGCTCCAATGTAGGCTGTGCCAAAATTTCTAATCCAGAACGAACTACGCGAGTAACTTTTAACCCAAATTGATTGTATAAATCCAATTGTGCCAATGTTTTATGAGTTGCAGTTTTTTTAGTAACACTAAGGATTTTGGTTGTAACATCATCTTCCGATTCAATGAATAAATCCGTAGATACTTTTCCAACAATATCAATAAATTTATTAATATCCTTTTGTTTAGCCACAACCATCAAAACGTCTTTTTCTTTTATTACAGAATCTAATGAAGGAGAAAATACCGCTTTGGTTCCGCTTTGCTTTTGTCTGGAAATAATCACATCCTCAATGTGGAATTCCTTAAATACTTGACGAATTGTTTTACCTACTATATTAGACTGTGTAACTCTACATTTTTTGCGAACAATTTTATTTTCAGAATCTTTATTTTTTTCATTAAGTAAAATAACTTCATTTGATAAATCAATCTTTAAAATATTTTTGGATAAAATTATAATTAATATAATTCYAAAAACACCAATCGGATATGTAATGGCATAAGCAATGGCTGGATCTGAAAAGTGATCCACAGGAAGATTCAATTGCTTTTGAATTTCGATCAAAGTAGATTTGGCTGCTCCCAAACCAGGAGTATTTGTAACTGACCCAGACATTAATCCAACAGCATTTTCAATTTTTACATTAACAATCAAATGAATTAAATAGGTAATAATTCCTCCTAAAAAAACAGTTCCAACACCCAAAGCATTAAAAATCAACCCTTCTTTTTTAAACGAAGAAAAAAAACTGGGGCCAACTTGAATACCAATACCGTAAACGAACAGTATTAAACCAAATTCCCGTACGAATTGAATTAATTCCGCATCCATACTGAAGCCTAAATGACCTATATAAAGACCTACAAACATTACCGCAGACACCCCAAGCGAAACACTGCCTATTTTGAGTTTTCCTGCAAAAAAGCCAACACTGATTGCCATGAACAATACAATTAAAGACTGCGTCATTTCCGGGGTCTCAGTCGGGGTAAACAATATTTTAAACCAATCAAACATAATATTATATTTTAGTTGTGAATAATGATGTAAATAAATTAATAATTTTGTTACTTTAATATGATAAAAATCAGTTTTGACTTACTTTAATACTAAGAATCAACTCGTTAACAAAAATTAATAACTCTTAAAAAAATATCTTTCTAACTACTTGTAAAACAACGCAAAAGCGAAAACGTTTGCGTATATTTTTTTGATAAACATGATAAAAATCAGTTTTTTTCTTTGATAGCTGGAGTACATTTGATAAAGAAATTAACACATCAAATTACATAAATTTATAACCATGAAAAACATCAAAATTATTCAGGAATTACACAATTTAGGAATCACAGGATACCATGAAGTTGTATACAACCCTTCTTATGAAGAACTATTCAAAGCAGAAGTTTCTAATAAAAGAAAAGGATATGAAAAAGGTGCTTTGACAGATACTGGTGCAGTTGCAGTAAAAACAGGAGTTTTTACAGGTCGTTCTCCTAAAGACAGATATATTGTTAAAGACTCAGTTTCAAAAGACACCATCTACTGGGATGATAAAGTAAATTTCCCAACAACTCAAGGAATTTACGATGAGTTGAAAGGGCTAGTTCTAAAACAACTTTCAACTTCACCTAAATTATACGTAGTTGACGCTTATTGCGGAACAAATGTTGATACAAGACTTAAAGTACGTTTTGTTATGGAAGTGGCTTGGCAAGCACACTTTGTAACCAATATGTTTATCAGACCTTCAAATTACGAGTTGGAAAACTTTGGACAACCAGATTTCATTGTAATGAACGGTTCAAAAACAGTAAACCCAAATTGGAGAGAACAAGGTTTAAACTCTGAAAACTTCGTAGTATTTAACCTTACTGAAAAAATCCAAATTATCGGAGGAACTTGGTACGGTGGTGAAATGAAAAAAGGTATGTTCTCAATGATGAACTACTACTTGCCACTAAAAGGAATGGCTTCAATGCACTGTTCTGCTAACGTAGGTGAAAAAGGAGATGTTGCTGTATTCTTCGGACTTTCAGGAACAGGAAAAACTACACTTTCTGCAGACCCAAAAAGATACTTAATTGGTGATGATGAGCACGGATGGGATAACAATGGAGTATTTAACTATGAAGGAGGTTGTTATGCTAAAGTAATTGATTTATCAGAAGAAAACGAACCAGATATCTGGAGAGCTATCAAAAGAGATGCATTATTAGAAAATGTAATCGTTGATGAGTACGGAGAAATTGATTACTACGATCACTCAATCACTGAGAATTCAAGAGTTTCTTACCCAATTTACCATATTAACAAAATTGTATTGCCATCTAAAGCTGGACACGCAAGCAAAATCATTTATCTTTCTGCTGATGCATTTGGAGTATTGCCTCCAGTATCTATCTTAGATGAAGATCAAGCTCAATACCACTTCTTATGCGGATATACTTCAAAATTAGCAGGAACTGAAAGAGGAATCACTTCTCCAGAACCATCTTTCTCTCCAGCATTTGGCGAAGCTTTCTTAACATTACACCCAACAATGTATTCTAAAACATTAATTGGAAAAATGAAAGAACACGGAGCAAAAGCATACTTAGTAAACACAGGTTGGAACGGAACAGGAAAAAGAATTTCTCTTAAAAACACAAGAGCCATCATTGATGCCATAATCAACAGTGAGATCGATGCTGCAGAAACAAGAACTATTCCATTCTTGAATTTGACTATCCCAACTGCATTGACAAATGTTAGTGAAGGAATCCTTGATCCAAGAGATACATATAAAAATACTGATGAATGGGAAAGTAAAGCAAAAGATTTATCAGAACGTTACATTAAAAATTTCGAACAATATACTGATACTGAAGAAGGAAAACGTTTAGTCGCTGCGGGACCTTCTTTGGAAGCAGTTTTAAATTAGTAGGTTACTAATAATTATTTTTAGGTTGGTTACACACCTGTTAATACTGCATAAAAAACAGCATTAGCAGGTGTTTTATTATTTTAATTTAAAAGACGATCTAAGATTAATTAGTTTTATGACAATTCAATAAACGCACTCATTTTTGGTTTTTTAATTTAACAAATAATTATTGAAACGTTAAAATAAAAATTGGATTGTAATTGATTTATCCTCTATATTTGCAAAAGAAACAAAGAGTTATCTAATTTTATAAAGTTATGTTATCAATTCAATTACATCATCATCATTCTCATAATTGCTCTCAAGCGATGTGTTAATGGTATGCGTGTAAATCACAATAATCTAAACCCGTTTGAGTACATCAAACGGGTTTTTTATTACCTATTCTTTGTACTCAAGCATTAATTTAAACTACAAACTAAAAAACTAAAAATGAGTACACTTAAAATTGCAATTCAAAAATCAGGACGTTTAAACGAAGAAAGCATCCAAATACTAAAAGACGCGGGCATCTCAATCGATAATGGAATAGATCAACTAAAAGCAGAAGCTTCCAATTTTCCTTTAGAAGTTTTATATTTGAGAAATTCAGATATTCCCCAATATTTAATTGACGGAGTGGTTGATATTGCCATTGTTGGAGATAATTTATTGGTTGAAAAAGGAAAAAAAATTGAAGTCATTCAAAAATTAGGGTTTTCAAAATGTAAAGTTTCTGTAGCGGTGCCTAAAGCATTTGATTACAAATCCGTTGAAGATTTAGAAGGAATGCGAATTGCAACTTCTTATCCTAATACAGTTATTGATTTTTTTAGTTCTAAAGGAGTAACAGTTGACATTCACCAAATATCCGGTTCGGTAGAAATTGCTCCAAATATTGGTTTGGCAGATGCAATTGTAGATATTGTTTCCAGCGGAAGTACTTTATTTAAAAATAATTTAAAAGAAGTTGAGGTTATTTTTAAAAGTGAAGCAGTTTTAGCGGTTTCTCCAAAAGTGAGTCCTGAATCCCAAAAAATAATTGACACATTAAAATTCAGAATCGAATCAGTATTAAGAGCTAGAAAATCAAAATACATTCTGATGAATATTCCAAATGACAAAATTGATGCAGTTGGAAAAATCCTTCCTGTATTACGAAGCTTAACCGTTTTACCATTGGCACAAGAAGGATGGAGTAGTGTACACTCTGTAATTGACAAAGATACTTTCTGGGAAGTAATCGACCGCTTGAAAGAAGTTGGTGCCGAAGGAATTTTAGTTTGTCCTATTGAAAAAATGGTTCTTTAAAAAGCTTAAAGCTTTTATACTAGAAAAATTAAATATATTTCAAATTGCTTACAGCTTATAGCTTATAGCATAAAGCATAAAAAAAATGAATAAAATATATAACCCAAAACCAGAAACTTGGTCAGCAATTTTAGAAAGACCAACTAAAACAGTTGATGATATTGAAGCAACTGTAAAAGGGATTTTCAAGGAAGTACAGTCAAAAGGTGATTTTGCTGTTGCAAAATATACATCTCTTTTTGATGGAGCTTCAGTTCCTGATTTAGAAGTTTCCCAAACCGAAATAGCAACTGCAATTGCAACTATTTCCAAAGAATTAAAAGAAGCCATTCAATTGGCAAAATCAAATATTGAAAAATTTCACGCTGCCCAAAAAACGAATCGCATAGTAGTGGAAACCATCGAAGGTGTGAATTGCTGGCAAGAAAAAAGACCAATCCAAAAAATCGGTTTATACATTCCAGGCGGAACAGCTCCTTTGTTTTCAACTGTATTAATGTTGGCGGTACCAGCAAATCTTGCAGGTTGCAGCGAAATCGTATTATGCTCTCCTCCAGATAAAAATGGAAACATCAATCCAGCCATTTTATATGCCGCTTATTTATGTGGTGTAACAAAAATTTTGAAAGTAGGAGGGATTCAAGCCATTGCTGGTATGACTTTTGGAACTGTAAGCATTCCGAAAGTGTATAAAATATTTGGTCCTGGAAACCAATTTGTAACCGTTGCCAAACAATTGGCTACACAATTTGGTGTTGCCATCGATATGCCTGCGGGTCCATCAGAATTGTTGATTGTAGCAGATGAAACCGCTATTCCTGCTTTTGTTGCTTCCGATTTACTATCACAAGCAGAACACGGTACGGACAGTCAAGTAATTTTAGTTTCTACTTCAAAAGAATTGATTGATGAGGTTGAAAAAGAAATCCAATCTCAAATGGACGTTCTACCCCGAAAAGCTATTGCTGAAAAAGCCATTGCCAATTCAAAATTGATTTTTGTAGAAAATGATACTATTGCTTTGGAATTAATCAATGAATACGGGCCGGAACATTTTATTATTTGTACCAAAGACGAAGCTTTCTATATAGATAATATTGCCAATGCAGGCTCTGTCTTCATTGGAAATTATACTCCAGAAAGTGCGGGAGATTACGCATCAGGAACCAATCATACCTTGCCAACGAACGGTTATGCCAAAAATTATAGTGGAGTGAACCTTGATAGTTTCACCAAATCGATGACTTTCCAAAAAATTTCTGAAAAAGGAATACAAAATATTGGTTCGGCGATTGAAATTATGGCAGAAGCCGAAGGACTACAAGCCCACAAAAATGCAGTTACTTTGAGATTGAATAGCTTAGAATAGAGAAAAGAGTCAAGAAGCAAGATTATAAGAAGAATAAAATTGAGGAATTGAATATCAAGTCTTTAATCTAGTATCTTTCTTCTTTCGTCTAAAAAAATAAAGAAAATGACAAATATTTTTAATTTAGATAGTTTAGTTCGTGACAACGTAAAGGTTTTAAAGCCTTATTCGTCAGCGAGAGATGAATTTGAAGATTTCGACACTGCTGATATGGTTTTTTTGGATGCCAATGAAAATCCATTCAACAATGGAGTAAATCGTTATCCTGATCCTCAACAAGCTTCAGTAAAAAGCATATTAGCAAAGCAAAATAAAGTAAATCCGAACCAAATGCTATTAGGAAACGGTAGTGATGAGGTACTGGATTTGATTTTTAGAGCGTTTTGCGAACCGAAAGTTGATAACGTGATTACTTTACCACCTACTTACGGAATGTATGGTGTTTTGGCTAATATCAATGCGGTAGAAAATAGAGAAATATTGCTTTCAACCGATTTTCAACCTCAAATTGAAAAAATCTTTAAAGCAATAGATGACAATACCAAAATGATCTTTTTGTGTTCACCAAATAACCCAACAGGGAATTCATTTTCGGAAGATAGTGTGACCACTTTATTGGAGCATTTTAATGGTTTGATCGTGATTGACGAAGCCTATATCGATTTTTCAGAAAAAGAAAGTTGGTTGCAAAAAATAGATCAATACCCTAATTTGATTATCACGCAGACACTTTCAAAAGCGTATGGTTTGGCTGGAATTCGTTTGGGAATTTGTTATGCTTCATCAGAAATAATCTCGGTTTTAAGCAAAATAAAACCACCTTACAATGTCAACGAATTAACTCAAAGAAGAGCTTTAGAAAGATTGGATAACACCAATGCGATAAAATCTGAAATCGAAGCAATTGTTAGACATAGAGAATATTTACTTAAAGTTTTACTTGACATAAAATACGTTGAAAAAATCTATCCTACTGAGGCTAATTTTATCTTGATTAAAGTAGATGACGCCAATAAAAGATACGATGATTTGATTGCCAAAGGAATCGTAATCCGTAATAGAACAACTCAGCCATTATGTGATAATTGTTTGCGTTTGACTATTGGAACAGAAGAAGAAAATAAAAAATTAATTGAGGCATTAATAGCTTAAGAAAATGAAGAAAGTACTTTTTATAGATCGTGACGGAACAATTGTTTTAGAACCGGAAGGATATCAATTAGACAGTTTAGAAAAATTGGAATTTTATCCAAAAGCGTTTCAATATTTGGCAAAAATAGCCAAAGAAATGGATTATGAATTGGTTATGGTTACTAATCAGGATGGATTGGGAACTGACAGTTTTCCAGAAGACACCTTTTGGCCTACGCAAAACTTTATCTTGAGAGCTTTTGAAAACGAAGGAGTTCTTTTTGATGACATTTTTGTGGATCGTTCTTTTCCGGAAGACAATGCCCCAACCCGTAAGCCAAGAACTGGAATGTTGACCAAGTACATTGACAATCCTGACTATGATTTAGCCAATTCATTTGTTTTAGGTGATCGAATTACCGATGTTGAATTAGCCAAGAACTTAGGAGCAAAAGCTATTTTTATGAAATCAGAAGATGATTTAGGAGTCGCTGAAATATCAAGTAAAAAAGAAGAACTGGATGAAGTAATTGTCTTGCAATCTACCGACTGGAAAGCTATTTATGAGTTTTTGAAACTTGAAGCACGTTCAGCATCGATTACAAGAAAAACCAATGAAACCGATATTTACATCAACCTGAACTTAGATGGAACAGGAAAAAGCAAAATAGAAACCGGAATTGCTTTTTTTGATCATATGCTTGACCAAATTGCGCGTCACGGCCAAATGGACTTGGAAATTTTGGTAAAAGGAGATTTAGAAGTTGATGAACACCACACAATTGAAGACACTGCTATTGCGTTAGGAGAAGTTTTTGCCAAAGCATTGGGTAATAAATTAGGTATTGAGCGTTATGGCTTTTGTTTACCAATGGACGACTGCCTATCTCAGGTAGCCATTGATTTTGGTGGAAGAAACTGGCTGGTTTGGGAAACCGAATTCAAACGTGAAATGGTAGGTAAAATGCCAACAGAGATGTTTTATCATTTCTTTAAATCATTTTCTGACGGAGCTAAAGCCAACATCAACATCAAAGCGGAAGGAACAAATGAACATCACAAAATCGAAGCCATCTTTAAAGCTTTTGCGAAAGCGATAAAAGTAGCCGTAAAACGCGATACTGAGAAAATGATTTTGCCATCAACAAAGGGAATGCTTTAATAACACCAATAATTATGGAAGCTCAAAAATTTGCTAAAGAATGGATCGAATCATGGAATTCTCATGATTTGGAAAACATAATGAAGCATTATTCTGAAGACATTGAAATAACTACACCAATGATAAAATTGGCTGGAGGAATAGAAAGCGGTTCACTTGTTGGAAAACAATCAGTCAAAGATTATTGGAATAAAGCCCTAACTAAGTTTCCTAATTTACATTTTGAGCTAATAGAAGTTACATCTAGTGTTAATTCAGTGGCTTTATATTACAAATCTATCATGAACAAAATGGCTATTGAAGTTATGTTTTTCAATGAAAAAGGATTGGTAAATAAAATGATAGCACATTATACTAATTAAGAAAATGAAAATAGTAATCATAAATTACGGAGCAGGAAACATTCAAAGCATTATGTTTGCCATTGAAAGATTGGGATTCAAAGCAGTTTTGAGTAACGATCAGGAAGAAATAAAAGCTGCAGATAAAGTGATTTTTCCTGGAGTGGGAGAGGCCAGTTATGCTATGAAAATGCTAAAACAAAGTGGCTTGAATACATTGATTCCAACACTGAAGCAACCCGTTTTTGGAATTTGTTTGGGTATGCAATTGATGTGTAATTCTTCTGAAGAGGGAAATACGGAAGGTTTAGGCATTTTTGACGTGGATGTAGTAAAATTTTCTTCAAAAGTTAAGGTGCCGCAAATGGGTTGGAACAACATTTACAATCTAAAATCAGATTTATTCAAAGGAATTGCCGAAAATGAATACATGTACTTGGTTCATAGTTTTTATGCGCCAATCTGCAAAGAAACCATTGCAACGACTGATTATGAAGTTGCATATTCTTCTGCTTTAGAAAACAACAATTTCTATGGAACTCAATTTCACCCTGAAAAAAGCGGAGATGTTGGAGAGCGAATTTTAAATAATTTTTTAAAAATATAAAATGAAGTTAAGTCTTTATGACTTTCAACTTTTAAACTTTAAGACTAACTTAGAATGAGAATAATACCCGCAATAGACATCATAGAAGGAAAATGTGTTCGTTTATCAAAAGGCGATTACAATACCAAAATCATATACAATGAAAATCCGCTTGAAGTAGCAAAATCATTTGAAGCTCACGGAATTGAATATTTACATTTAGTTGACTTGGATGGCGCAAAATCTAGCAAGATTGTCAATTATAAAATATTGGAACAAATCGCCTCGCAAACTAAATTAAAAATTGATTTTGGTGGTGGTTTAAAAGCCGATTCTGACTTAAAAATCGCTTTTGAATCTGGTGCAAACCAAATCACAGGTGGAAGTATAGCCGTAAAAAACAGAACAATTTTCGAGAAATGGATTGCTGAATATGGTTCGGATAAAATCATTTTGGGAGCTGATGCCAATAACGAGAAAGTAGCCGTTTCAGGATGGTTAGAAGACTCCAATGAAGATTTGGTTCCATTTATTCAAGACTATCAAAACAAAGGAATTCAGTATGTGATTTGTACCGATATTGCCAAAGACGGAATGTTGGAAGGTCCAAGCTTTGATTTATACGCGAAGATTTTAACCGAAGCCAATGGCATCAAATTAATCGCATCAGGAGGAATTTCTACTTTTGATGAATTACCTAAATTAGCTGAATTGGGATGCGAAGGAACCATCATCGGGAAAGCCATTTACGAAGGCAGAATTTCGTTGAAACAATTGGAAAACTATATTTTAAGTATGAATTCGTAAGTTTTAAGTATGAGTGACGACATAATAAAAATAAAAAGCTTTGCTTTTGCAATTAGAGTTGTTAATCTATACAAAACATTGATTTCTAGAAATGAATACGTTATGAGTAAACAAATTTTACGTTCTGGAACTTCTGTTGGAGCAAACATTCGTGAAGCCAAAAATGCAGAAAGTAAAGCAGATTTTATTCATAAAATGGGGATTTCTCAAAAAGAAGCAGACGAAACATTATACTGGCTTGAACTTTTACAAGCAACAAATTATATCTCAAGTGAAGAATTTTTAAGTTTAAATAATGATGGAGTGGAAGTTTTAAAATTGATAAAGAGTATAATTATTACTTCCAAAAATAATCTCAAAAAAACTTAATAATTCATCCTTACAATTTAATACTTAATTTAAATGTTAACAAAAAGAATAATACCCTGTCTCGACATTAAAAATGGAAGAACCGTTAAAGGCGTTAATTTTGTAGATTTACGTGATGCTGGCGATCCTGTGGAATTGGCCAAAATCTATTCGGATGAAGGTGCTGATGAATTGGTTTTCCTGGATATTTCGGCTACCGAAGAGAGAAGAAGAACCTTGATTGATTTGGTTCGTAAAGTAGCGGCAACCATCAATATTCCGTTTACTGTGGGTGGTGGAATTTCTGCGGTGGAAGACGTCGAAGTTTTGCTTCAAAATGGAGCTGATAAGGTTTCCATCAATTCATCGGCAGTAAAAAATCCGCAGCTGATTAATGATTTGGCACAAAAATTCGGAAGCCAATGTGTTGTTGTAGCTATTGATGCCAAACAAATTGATGGAGAATGGATTGTACATTTGGTGGGAGGAAAAGTTCCAACTGAGTTGAATTTGTTCGATTGGGCTAAAGAAGTAGAGCAACGCGGGGCAGGAGAAATCCTTTTCACCTCAATGAATCACGACGGAACAAAAAACGGATTTGCAAACGAAGCTTTGGCAAAATTATCTAAATTGGTTAATATTCCGATAATAGCCTCTGGCGGTGCGGGCAATATGCAACATTTTGTAGATACCTTTATTGATGGAAAAGCTGATGCAGCATTGGCCGCAAGCGTATTTCATTTTAAAGAAATCGAAATCAAAACTTTGAAAAAAGAATTAAAAAACAACAATATAGAAATCAGAATCTAAAATCTGAATTCTAAAATATAAAACAAAATGGAAATAGATTTTTCAAAAAGCGCACACGGGTTAATTCCTGCCATTATTCAAGACAGTGAAACCAAAAACGTTTTAATGCTGGGTTATATGAATGCCGAAGCTTATCAAAAAACAATCGATACTCAAAAAGTGACTTTCTACAGTCGTTCCAAACAAAGACTTTGGACGAAGGGTGAAGAAAGCGGAAACTTCTTGAATTTGGTTGATATCAAAAACGACTGTGATAACGATACGCTGTTAATTCAAGTTCAACCAGTGGGACCAACCTGCCACAAGGGAACTGATACTTGTTGGGCAACCGAAAATAAGCAGGAATATGGTTTTATTTCAAATCTTGAAAACACTATCCAAACCCGAAGAGAAAATGCTGATTCTGAAAAAAGTTATGTAGCTTCATTATTCAAATTGGGAATCAATAAAATTGCCCAAAAAGTTGGAGAAGAAGCAGTAGAAGTGGTAATTGAGGCTAAAGATGACAACGATGATTTATTCTTGAGCGAAAGCGCCGATTTACTATTTCACTATTTGATTTTATTACAAGCAAAAGGATTTCAGTTGAATGATGTAGTTGATGTTTTAAAAAGCCGTCAGAAATAATAGCACAAAATTCTAATAAATAAGCCTCAACTGTTAATTTAACTTTTGAGGTTTTCTTATTTATTATTAGAATTAAATCTAATTCAATTATTGAAAGCATCTTTAAACTCAAATGTTTTAAATTGTTCCGGCTGGTGAAAACCAAATTGTGAACCACTATAAGTCGAAATTGCTAGATAATCTGTTTGTTTTCCATAATCAATCCTAAAAACATTTCCTTTCCATTTTGTATTTACCGTTGGGATTAAAAAACCACTATTTTTGATGGCACATAAACTGGAAAAAGGAATTTTAATTTCTACGCTATATCCATTATTGTTGATTTTGCTAACGGCTATCATTTGTGGAATATCCAAAGAAATATCCGTTTTCCATCCTCCACAATCAGGCGATACACAATTAATAATCATATCGTAATTCGTTGAAAAAGCATTCACACCAATTTCAAGATAATTTTGACTGTCACCATCTGGATCAATAAAAATTTCAACTAAATCATCACTCTCAAAAATAGGATAATCATGTTTCCTTGTTGTCCCTACAATTTTAGAATCACTACAGCGGTATCCTAAATAAAGATTTTCAGAATCCCATGAAAGTGAAACATAAGTCTCTTGAGAACCTTTTTCTCCAGAGTTGTGCTTCACAAACGGTCCAATGAAGGGAGTTTTCCAATCGGATAAATCACCATCTATTATTGGTGCACTCGTTATTTTGTATATTGGAATTGTTTGTGAATGGATCACAACTGAATAACAAAAAAAAACAAAACAAAATAAACGGTTAATATTCATAATTAGGTTTTTAACTTTGCGCTTTGCTAAAATTAGGAAAGTAATTTAAGAAAACAATATTTTTTATATGGCAGAAAATTGAAAATAGTTCTAATTTACAATTGAATGTTTACATTTGTTTCAACATAATATTAGTTTAAATACCTATTCTTCAAAAATTAAAATGTATGAAAAAACATTTGGGCATTCTCTTTTTTTCTCTATTTGCATATAATGGAGCTAGTTCACAAGGGCTTCTTGGTAAGTCTGAAATTCTTTTTACTCAACAAGATTCTTTAAGAGGTAGTATCACCAAAGAAAGAGTTTGGTGGGATGTAAAACATTATTCTTTGGATGTTAAAATAAACCCTGCTGATAGCACAATTACAGGCTCTAACACCATTCAATATAAAGTTTTACAGCCTTATAACATAATGCAAATTGACTTGCAAACTCCGATGGAAATTTCCAAAGTTACTCAAGACGGAGTTGCATTAAAATACAAAAGAGAAGGTAATGTATTTTTCATAACATTAGCTTCTGCACAAAATGCAGGTGCTATAAAAGAAGTAAAAGTATTTTATCACGGTAAACCAAAAGTAGCTGTTAGACCCCCGTGGGATGGAGGAATAACTTGGAAAAAAGATAAAAACGGAAAGGATTTTATAGCTTCTTCCTGTCAAGGATTGGGA
Source organism: Flavobacterium sp. P1_E4 (assembly GCF_056405915.1). Lineage (NCBI taxonomy): Bacteria > Pseudomonadati > Bacteroidota > Flavobacteriia > Flavobacteriales > Flavobacteriaceae > Flavobacterium > Flavobacterium sp. P1_E4. Next base: position 56,919 of record NZ_JBFUBE010000005.1, on the reverse strand, counting down.
GCGAGTGTTTGGTGGCCAAACAAAGACCATATGTATGATGAGGTTGAAGGAATGAAAATTAGCGTAAATGTTCCAAGGAAATTAACAGATGTTTCCAATGGTCGTTTACAAAATGTAAAAACACTAAAAGACGGTACAAAAACATATACTTGGGTTGTGAAAAATCCAATCAATAATTATGGAGTAAATATCAATATTGGTGATTACGTGACTTTTTCTGAAAAATACAAAGGAGAAAAAGGTGATTTGGATTGTACTTATTATGTTTTAAAAGAAAATTTGGCAAAAGCCAAAGAACAATTCAAAGAAGTACCTAGAATGTTGAAAGCTTTTGAACATTGGTTTGGCCCTTATCCATTCTATGAAGACAGCTACAAATTGGTTGAAGTTCCCTATTTAGGGATGGAACATCAAAGTAGTGTGACTTATGGGAATGGTTATAAAAATGGTTATTTAGGAAGCGATTTGAGTGGTACCGGTTGGGGATTAAAGTTTGATTTTATTATTGTCCACGAATCGGGACACGAATGGTTTGCCAATAATATCACTTATAAAGATATTGCCGATATGTGGATTCACGAGAGTTTCACTAATTATTCCGAAAGTCTTTTTTTAGAGTACTATTATGGGAAAGAAGCAGGTTTTGAATATGAAAGAGGGATTCGAAAAAACATTCAAAACGACAAACCAATCATCGGTCACTATAATGTAAACAATGAAGGGTCTGGAGACATGTATTACAAAGGTTCTAATATGTTGCATACATTACGTCAAATCGTTAATAATGATGAAAAATGGAGAAGTATCTTGAGAGGTTTAAACAGTACTTTTTACCATCAAACAGTAACTACCAAACAAATTGAAGATTACTTAAGTCAACAGGTTGGTATGGATTTGAATCCTTTCTTCAATCAATATTTAAGAGATATCAGAATTCCAACATTAGAATATACTTTTCAAGACAATATTTTGAAATACCGTTGGACAAATATTGTTTCTAGTTTTGTTATGCCTGTAAAGGTTGCCCTAAACGGAACTGAGATTACTTTGAACCCAAAAGCAGACTGGAGTGAATTCGAAAATTCTTCTAAAATTGAAAAAGTAGAAGTAAATAAAGATTACTATGTTTTTTCAAAGAATACAAATTAAATAGTTTTTACTTCTTAATAAAAAAGACCAGCAATTGCTGGTCTTTTTTATTAAATTAACTCTTTGGATACATATTCCCAACTTGCTTTAATAGAATCAGTTGGATTTGGAGAATAATTCGTTTCTTGTTCTACAAAAAAGCGTTCCATTCCCGAAAGTTTGGCTTCTGCAAAAATGGCTTTAAAGTTGATACTTCCTTCACCTATTTCTGTATTCCATTCCACTTTGGATTTATCCATATCTTTTACGTGCCACATCTTAAATCTGCCAGGATTAGCTTTAAACAATTGCAAAGGATCATTTCCTGAGCGAACTGCCCAGTATAAATCCAATTCAAAATCGACTAGCTTTTTATCTGTTTCCTGCAATAAAATATCATATCCACATTGAGTGCCATATTTCACAAACTCAAAATCATGATTATGGTAAGCCAATTTCAATCCTGATTGCTTACATAAAGTTGCTGCTTCGTTTACTTTTTGAGCAATTCGTTTATAATCTTCTAAATTACTTCTCAAACTCTCTTCCAACCACGGAACAACCACATATTCACTTCCTAATACTTTGGCACATTCAATAGATGCTTTAAGAAAATCAGCATTATTGTCTTTTATAAATGATTTAAAATCATAATGTCCACTTGTTGCTTTTAGTCCATTATCACTAAGTATTTTTTTGAAATCTTTTGGAGAAGTACCAAAAAAACCTTTTTCGGCTGAAAATCCATAAGTTTCTACTTCTTTATACCCAGACTTAGCCACATGTTCTAAAACTCCTTTTACATCTTTAGAAAATGCGTCTCTCAAAGTATATAATTGAAGACCAATATTTTTTGGCTTAATTGAAAAGGCAAGGGAAGGAGCAATTGCCAAAGCACCTAAAGCCAAACCGCTGTTAATTATAAAATCTCTACGTTTTATCATTGCTTTTATTTTTTAAAATTATTAAATATCACAAATTGCAATTGCCTTTTTCAAAGAGGCTATTTTATCTTTTTGTTTAGGAATGAATTCTTGCCCCACAAAACCTGTAAAACCAGTATCTGCAATGGCTTTCATTATAGCGCTATAATTGAGTTCTTGACTTTCATCAATTTCATTGCGTCCAGGAACTCCACCAGTATGATAGTGAGCAATGTGTTTATGATTTTCTCTAATAGTTCTAATTACATCACCTTCGTCAATTTGCATATGGTAAATATCATAAAGCAATTTAAAATTTTCCGAATTGATTCGTTTTGCCAATTCCACTCCCCAATAGGTTTTATCACATTGATAATCTTTGTGGTCAATCTTACTGTTCAGAAGCTCCATAACCAAAGTTACTTTATGTTTTTCGGCCAACGGAATCAATTTTTGCAGACCTACTACACAATTATTCCAACCTTCTTCATCAGTTTTTCCTCTTCGGCTTCCGCTAAAACAAATCAAGTTTTTATATCCAGCTTCAGCAACCAAAGGAATCATTTCGGTATAATTTTTAATCAATTGCTCATGAAATTTTGGATCATTAAAACCATCTACTAAATTTAATTCGGCACCATTACACATAGTGGAAACAAGATTATGTTTCTTAAGTACTGGCCAATCTTTTGGGCCAACCAAATCAATACCGGTAATTCCAATTTTTTTAGCTTCCACACAAAGTGTTTCGATATCAAAATCATTAAAACACCAACGAGCTACTGAATGATTAATTCTTCCTTTCAACATATTCGATTCCAATTTCAATTCTTCTTTAGGAGCAGCAAAAGCAGATAAGCCTGTTGGAATCCCTAAAGTCACAGTTCCTGCGAGAATGCCTTTTATAGCGGTTCTTCTATCAAAACTTGCACTCATCTTTTCTATATTTAAATTACTTAAATTTCATTTACTACTTTGTTTTTATCTTGAAATAAAAGAGCAAAAATCAAGAATACTGCAAAAGCAATTCCTGCTGGAATTATCCATACCATTTGCCAATTGATTGCTCCTTCAGCCGTTTTGTAATTATCAGTAATCCAACCGGCAACTGCAAATCCAATTAGCATTCCAATACCATAAGTTGCTAATGTTATTAACCCTTGAGCGGCGCTTTTGTATTTTTCTCCTGCTTTTGAATTGGTATAAATTTGCCCTGAAACAAAGAAAAAATCATAACAAATTCCATGTAAAGCTATTCCAATAATAAGCATAAAACTCAAATCAGAACCATTCCCATAAGCAAATAAAACATAGCGAACTGCCCAAGCAAGCATTCCAACCAAAATTGTTTTTTTGAATCCAAAACGAGCAAAAAACACAGGAATGAACAATAAAAATAGCGCTTCGGATATTTGCCCAATTGCCATTTTTCCTGTTGGGTTTTCAACTCCTGCGGCAGTCAAGAAAGGGTGCGCATTTTGATAATAAAAAGCCAACGGAATACAAATCAGAATAGATGATATGAAAAATATTAAGAAATTTTTATCTTTTAAAAGTTTTAGAGCATCAAGACCAATAATATCGGAAATCTTGATTTTTCCCTCACTAACTTTGGGTGGTGTTTTAGGCAATGTAAAACTTAACAAACCTAAAACCAAAGCTGCAATTCCAGCCAAAAGGAATGTGTTTTTAAGTAAACCATTAGAAACATTTTCTGCAGAATCCCAATGAAACAAGAAACTGATAGACAAACCTGCCAAAATCCAACCAATGGTTCCCCAAACTCTTATGTTTGCAAACTCTTTCTCTGGATCATTCATTTGGTTGAATGCTACTGAATTTACCAAAGCCAATGTTGGCATATACAAAACCATATAGCTCAATACATAGATATAAAATGACCCAACATCTGCCGATTGATACATTTGATACATTAAAAATGCACCTGCTAAATGCAAAATCCCTAAGATTTTCTCAGCATTAAAATAACGATCTGCAATCAAACCAATAATAAAAGGTGCAATGATAGCTCCCCAAGATTGGGTAGAAAAAACAGCTGCAGTCTCTGAACCAGAAGCTTTCAAATTGTTTCCTAAAAAAGTACCGAGAGTAACAAACCATGCTCCCCAGATAAAAAATTCCAGAAACATCATTACAGATAATTTAATGCGGATAGTTGTATTCATAAAATGAGGTTGATTTTGGTTAAGTTAGTTTTGGAGCTATTATTTACAGCCAGTTGTAGTTTCCATCGTATTCCATTCTTTAATCATGATATTACGATACCAAACGTTATTGCCATGATCCTGCAAAGCAATTTTCCCCTTTTTGAATGTTCCAAATGCTGGCCAAGCTTTAAATTTACTTCCTGCAACCAATGCTTTAAAATTATCATCCCAAAGAGTTGTTTCAACAACAATAACTCCGTTTAAAACGTAAGTCAACTTTCCGTTTTTACAAACAATTTCGGCAGTATTCCATTCTCCAACTGGTTTAACTGGTTCCGATTTACTTTGAATTAAATCATATAAATCTCCAGCACGGTGTTTAGTAATTTTTCCGTCAGGATGACCGTCGTTATCCAAAACTTGCATTTCCAAACCAGTTTCATAGGTGTTTTTATATTTCTCTGGATTTTCATTTACGTAAAAAATAATTCCACTATTGCTATTTGGAGCAATTTTCCAGTCTACTTTTAAATGAAAATTTTCATATTCAGCATCAGTTACCAAATCTCCTCCTTGACCATTTTTGGCTGCTTCTGGATCAAAATGCAATACACCATCTTCAACTTTCCATCCAGCGCTAGCCGAAGTTTTACCATAAGTATGCCAACCTGTTGTTGTTTTTCCATCAAAAAGGGGTTTAAAACCTTTTTGAGCTTGAATGCTTTGAAATAAAGTGAATACTAATACTGCTGTTATAATTTTTTTCATGGGTTTACTATTTAATTTTATTATTTTAAAAACTTAGGTTTTTCCAACCTTCTCTATAATTACGTTTAACAAATTGATTTACATCATCTATATTCGTTACTTTCTTGGCATCATTATCCCAAAGAAGCTTAACTGAACGACCTGGAAACACATCTTCACCTAATACTTCTTTGTGCAAATCATAACCTCTTACGGCAAGATTAGCCATTAGTAAAGCTTCGGTTAAAGGGCCAGCAATTTCAAAAGGCGAACTCAACTCTTTTTTGCCATAACCAGCAATACAGCCTTCTATCCATTGTTTTTGGTGACCACTTGCACCATCTTTTACCCTAGGATACTTCTCCGCAATTTTTAGATTCTCATTGCGGCTTAAAGGCAATAATCTTGGATTTTCACTGTAAGTGTCACATATCATTTTTCCTTTGGTTCCAATAAATAAAGTACCATTACCTCCGTCTCCAAATATTTCGTTTGCACCTAATTCTTCAGGACGTTCCGGTTGAATTCCACCATCCATCCAGTGCATTTTGATATCACCTTTCGTTTTATCTGTTTTTGGGAATGTTAGCACGACATGACTAGAAGGAGGGCAACTCTCTGGAAAATAACCTCTTTTGAATTCATCAACATAAACAGAACCTACGCTGCACTGAACATCTTTGGCATATTTTAGATTTAAAACAGAAAATGGTGCTTCCATCAAATGGCATCCCATATCTCCTAATGCACCTGTTCCATAATCCCACCAACCACGCCAATTGAATGGCACTAATTTGTCAACATAATTTTTATTCGGAGCAGTTCCAAGCCATAAATCCCAATCTAATTCTTTTGGAATTTCTGTTTTTGCCGTTGACCAAGGAATTCCTTGAGGCCAAACAGGTCTATCTGTCCAGGCGTAAACTGTATGAACATCTCCAATCAAATCGGCATCGTACCATTCTTTTAGGATTCGAGTACCATCATTGGATGATCCTTGATTTCCCATTTGCGTCACTACTTTATAACGAGAAGCTGCTTGAGTCATCATGTGTGCTTCATAAATATCATGTGCCATTGGTTTCTGTACATAGACATGCTTGCCTAACTGCATAGCCGAAAAGGCTTGAATAGCATGATTATGATCGGGTGTAGAAACTGAAACAGCATCAAAATTTTTATGCTCTTTGTCTAGCATTTCACGCCAATCCTTGTAAAATTTTGCCTTCGGTAAATCTTTTACACTATCAGCTGCTCTTCTTGTATCAACATCACACAAAAAAGCAACATTAGCAAGTCCACTTTTCTCAAAAGAAGCGACATCTGACCTTCCTTTTCCACCAACACCAATACTTGCAATTAATAATCTGTCACTGGGTGCCACAAAGCCTCTACCCATTACATGTCTTGGAATAATCATAAAAGCGGCTGTCGCCAACGCTCCTTTTTTTAGAAAATCCCTGCGAACAACCGATTCTGGCTCTTTATTTTTATTTAAATCTTTATCCATAAAAGTAGGTTACAATTTACTTATTCAATGATAGAATGTATTTCGCAATTTTTTTAGCGTCATCTTTTTTTAATGCAGTATGGGCCGCCATGGGTATTGTGCCCCAAACACCAGAACCTCCTTTAATAATTTTATCCGATAAATAGTTGATGTTTTTGTCATTCATTGGATATTTTTTGGCAATATCCAAAAAAGAGGGCCCAATTACTTTTTTATCAATTTTGTGACAAGTGGCACAATCTTGTTTCTTCATTATTAACTCTCCTTCAGAAGGTTGAACTTCTACTTTACCACTATATTCCGTTGGTACTGATTCATAATTCGAAAAAGAACATAAACCTCCTAGAGCTATTATTGCTGTTAAAATTTTGATTTTCATATATGTAATTAATTAAACAATTTATAACCCTAAATTTTTTCTATTAAGTTGTGTGTTGGTTTCGACCGCAGCAAAATCATCAAAAGCTTTATCAGTCACTTTGATAATGTGTTTTTTTATAAATTCAGCTCCCTCACGAGCACCATCTTCTTGATTTTTTAAACAACATTCCCATTCCATCACCGCCCAACCTTTGTAATCGTATTGTGCTAATTTGCTAAAGATGGTTTTAAAATCAATTTGACCATCTCCAGGTGAACGATAACGCCCTGCACGATTCAGCCAACTTTGATACCCTCCAAAAGTTCCTTGTTTTCCAGTCGGATTAAACTCTGCATCTTTCACATGAAAAGCTTTGATTCGCTCGTGATAAAAATCGATGTATTGAATATAATCCAATTGTTGAAGCACAAAATGTGAAGGATCATACAAAATACAAGCTCTCTGATGATTGTTTACCGCTTTGAGAAACATTTCATAAGTTTCACCATCAAATAAATCTTCACCTGGGTGGATTTCATAACAAACATCTACACCATTTTTATCAAATTCATTAAGGATTGGCAACCAGCGTTTAGCCAGTTCTTTGAATCCATCTTCAATTAAACCAGGTGGACGTTGAGGCCAAGGATGAAAATATTGCCATAATAACGAACCGCTAAAAGTCGCATGTGCATTAAGACCTAAATTTTGAGAAGCTTTTGCTGCATAATGCAATTGTTGTACTGCCCATTCTTGTCTTGCTTTTGGATTACCTCGCAAAGCCTGCGGAGCAAATCCATCAAAAAAATCATCGTAGGCTGGATGAACGGCAACCAACTGACCTTGCAAATGCGTAGAAAGTTCAGATATTTTTAATCCGTACGAACCAACAATTCCTGTAAGTTCATCAGCATAGGTTTTACTTTCGGCAGCTTTTTGTAAATCAATAAAGCGGGAATCCAGAGTAGGTATTTGTATCCCTTTAAAATTTAGATTGGCAGCCCATTGACAAATTCCTTCCAAAGAATTAAAAGGAGCTTCATCAGATATAAATTGCGCTAAAAAAACCGCAGGTCCTTGCATTGTGGTCATTTGTTGAGATTTAAATTTTAAATTCAGTCCATTTTTGAGTTGATTTCCCCGAAGCGATTACATTTTCTATAAAAGCCATTCCTCGAACACCATCTTTTGCTGTTGGAAAATCAAGCATATTTGCAGTTGGTTCTTTACCTTCTAATTTCGATTGTAAAGTCAAAGCAAAGTTTTTGTATAAATTCCCAAAAGCTTCCAGATATCCTTCTGGATGTCCGCTTGGAATTCGGGTATTGAAAGCTGCTATCTGTGATAAATATCCGTTTCCGGTGCGATACAATTGAGTAGGGGAGTCTAGCCACTTTACAACCAAAGTATTTGGTTCCATCTGATGCCACTCTAGACCTCCTTTTTCCCCATATACTTTAATTTTTAAGCTATTTTCTTCTCCAGCAGCAATTTGGCTCGCCACCAAAATTCCATTGGCACCATTATCAAATTTAAGCAATACGTTTCCGTCATCGTCCAATCTTCTGTTGGCAACGACAGTATTAATATCCGCACAAAGTTGTGTGATTTTTAATCCTGAAATATATTCTGCTAAATGGGCAGCATGAGTTCCAATGTCTCCCATACAACCACTAATACCACTCTTTGATGGATCTGTTCTCCAAGCAGCTTGTTTGTTTCCACCTTTTTCAAAATCAGTGCTTAACCAGCCTTGTGGATATTCAACCATTATTTTTCGAATGGCTCCAAAATTATTTTCAGCCACCATGTATCGGGCCTGCTTTACCATCGGATAGCCAGCGTAAGTATGTGTCAAACACAAGTAAAGTCCAGTTTCTTTAACTTTTTGTTCCAATAATTTAGCTTCAGCCAAAGTCAAAGTCATTGGTTTGTCCAAAACAACATGGAAACCATTTTCCAATGCTAACATTGCTGGAGCAAAATGGGCATGATTTGGAGTCACTATAGAAACAAAATCCATTCTTTCTTCAAGAGGTAACTTTGCTTCGGTCTCAATCATTTGGACATAGGAACCATAACATTTATCTTCTGCCAAACCTAATTCTTTACCAGATTCAAGGGATAACTCAGGATTGGAACTAAAAGCACCACAATGCAATTCAATTAATCCATCCATGTTGGCTGCGATGCGATGAACTGCTCCGATAAAAGCATTTTTGCCACCGCCAATCATTCCCATTTTTAATTTTCTCATAATTAAACAATCCTAATCTAGATATTTTTTTTCTTTAATTCTTTTACAGCATAATCACAAGCTCTGGCGGTTAGAGCCATGAAAGTCAATGATGGATTTTGACAAGCAATGGATGGCATACAAGAACCATCGGTAACAAATACATTGCTCACTTCATGCATTTGATTCCATTTATTCAATACAGATTCTTTTGGATCGTTCCCCATACGGGCTGTACCCATTTCGTGAATAGCCATTCCAGGAAAACATCCATTGTCATAGGTTTTTACGTTTTTTACACCGGCGGCTTCCAACATTTCGGCGGCATCATACATCATATCCTCACGCATTTTGGCCTCGTTTTCTTTGTATTCACAGTCGATAGCCAATACAGGTTGTCCCCATTTATCTTTTTTAGAGTGGTCGATGTATACTTTGTTTTCATAGTAAGGAAGCATTTCTCCAAAACCTCCTAATCCCATTGTCCATGAGTCAGCTGGTCTTGACATTGTTTCTTTGAAATCACCACCAAAGGCTAATTCGGCCACTTCTTTATGCCAACTACCTCTACTGGCTCCACCTTGATAACCAAAACCACGTAAATAGTCACGCTTGTCATTATTGAAATTTTGATATCTTGGAATATAAATACCATTGGCTCTTCTACCATAAGTATATTTGTCTTCAAAACCTTCGGCGCTTCCTTCAGCACCGCATCTAAAGTGATGATCCATTAAGTTATGTCCCAAATGTCCGCTACCATTACCCAAACCATTTGGATGAGCTTCAGAAGTTGAATTCAATAAAATAAAGGTTGACCCTAAGGTTGATCCATTTACAAAAACAATTTTTGCATAAAACTCCATAGTTTCATTCGTTTCGGCATCAATAACCATTACCCCTTTGGCTTTTTTAGTGTCTTTGTCATAAATGATATGATTGACAATAGAGTAGGGGCGAACAGTTAATCTTTTGGTAGCCATAGCAGCCGGTAAAGTAGAAGACTGTGTACTAAAATAGGCGCCAAATGGACAACCTCTACTGCACAAATTTCTATATTGGCAACTGCCTCTTCCTAAATGAGGCTGAGTTAGATTTGCAGTTCGTCCAATTGTCATAATTCTGGACTTATTATAATGCTTTTCAATACGGTCTTTTACCGATTTTTCAACGCAATTCATATCCATGGGAGGCAAAAATTGACCGTCTGGAAGCAAAGGCCAATTTTCATTTTGACCGCTTATTCCGGCAAATTTTTCTGCATAGTCATACCACGGTGCAATATCTTTATATCGAATCGGCCAGTCATTTCCATGACCATCTCTGGCGTTATCTTCAAAATTATGATCACTAAAACGATAACTCTGACGTCCCCACATTAAAGATTTCCCACCAACATGATAACCTCTATACCAATCAAAACGCTTGTCTTCTGTATAAGGACATTCTAAATCGTTTACCCACCAGCTTTCATTAGCCTGGCTATAAGGATAATCTCTGGTTTGTACAGGATGTGTTCGCTTTTGTTCCTCTGTCATTTTTCCAGCATATGGTATTTCCCAAGGAGCTTTCATAGCCGACTCATAATCTTTAATGTGTTCGATGTTCTGACCACGTTCTAACATCAGGACTTTTAATCCTTTTTCAGTTAATTCTTTGGCTGCCCATCCACCACTTATTCCTGAACCTATAACAATTGCGTCATAAGTATTTTGCTTCTTTAGATCAGTATTTATATTCACGAGTCTCTTTTTAGTAATTAATAAATTTTAATAGCAAGCTCTTCAATATTATGTCGCCCAAGCTTTCTGACCGGGTTTGTATTCGGCGCTGCCATCATATTTTCCTGGTATCGGCAAATATTCTCTGGCCATTGTACAACCAATTTCTGAAGAAAAATAACCTAATATGGTTAAATCTCTAGCAATCATAAAGAAAGAAGGTTCCTTATTATTATCGATAGCCTGCTGTTTTAATTCATTCATAAGCAGAATTTTTTCATCTGTATTGAGACTCAAGAATTCTTTGTTGAATTTAGATTTGCATTTGGCTAACATATCATCAAATCCACTCTTAAAGATTTGTTGTAGATTTGGAGGATAACAATCTTTTATAACTAATGGTATAAAAGTACCCACACCTGCTTCTTTTGCTCCTGGAGATGCTGCAGTTGTCGGTAAAATAATTTCTGAAAATTCGGCTAAAATTTCTTCATCCGTAGCTGAAAAGGAATAAGTATTCTTTTCTGGATCATATACCGTAAAACTTTCAAATAAAACACCCATTGTTGTGGCAGAAATTGCGCCTCCCATCAAATAAGCTATCTTTTTTAGTGCTTCTCTTCTTTCCATTTGCGAAATATTAAAAATATTACCTAATAATTATCAATAATGCAATTATCAATACATTACAATAATAAGCAAAAAATAGACATATTAATTATAAATACGTTAATTAAATAGTATAAATTAATAATTCACAATATTAAAACGTTTTAGCAAATAATATTTAAAAATATCAAGCGACAAGCGATAAGAAGTAAGAAAAAATGCAAAATTTTAAGAATGTATTTTTTTTAAAAATATAAAAATAAAAGAGGTAAAAGTTTTTTTATACTATAAAAATCTTATTAAAAAAAATTATTTTAGTCAAAAACAAGCTTCATTGCGTTATAACAACACAATACTAAGTTATTTGATTCTCTGCATCAAACAATTGAACTTGACTTTTCAATCTATCAATCAATAAATTCATCATTCGTTTATTCAGACTAGAAGAGTTCTGAATATAAAGAGCATACTCATCAGTCGTAAACAATGCGATAATCATTCCTTTTAAAGCATTTCGGAACTTAATATCTTTCTGAATCGCATTTTCTATAATAGACAATTTGTTTTCAACAGTTTTAGTGTAGAAATCTCTTTTGTATTTACTGATGTAATTTAAAAAAGAAGCAATAAACAAATCGTTCTGTAATTTCAAAATAGGCCTAAGCACCTCATTTTGAAATAATTCATCTGAAGACGACTGATTACTCACATTTCCCAATGATTCTCCTCGAATTTCTCTGATTAATTGATCTCTCTGATTCATCTTTCTTTTTTCTTTAAAAATATAAAAATTACTGTTAGCAATATCTTATTTTAGCATTATTAAATAAAAAATTATGCGATTTCATACTAGAAAATGGGTAAAACCAGAAGATTTAAACCCTAACGGGACATTATTTGGTGGAAAATTATTGGCTTGGATTGACGAAGAGCTGGCTTTATATACCATTATTCAATTAGAAAATTCCAGAATTGTTACCAAACACATGTCTGAAATCAACTTTAGAAGTTCTGCCAGACAAGGTGATATCATCGAAATTGGAATTGACGTTGTGAAATTTGGCCGTAGTTCGATTGAATTAATATGTGAAGCCAGAAATATGATGACGCGAGAAACAATCATTACTATAGACAGTACTACAATGGTAAATCTAGGAGATGACGGGAAACCAAAAGCGCACGGAAAAACCGAAATTGAGTACGTAAAAGACAGGATAGCCTAAAAGAGAGACTAAGTTTCTGAGTCTTTATTAATTTCAATCATTAAAAAATCTGCTTAAATCTGTTGAATTTGAATGCAATGCAATTCAACAGATTTAAGCAGATTATATTTTTTTAATTCGGTCTTATCTTAAGGCTTTACTACATTTTCGGAAGGCATTACAAAAATTTCCAAATCAAAGTAGGAAACCGAAGCAATAATATGGTCAAATATATCGGCCATAATGTATTCGTAATTCTCAAAACGTTTGTCTTTTGAAAAGGCATAAATTTCAAGAGGAACACCATAAGGTGTAGGCTGCAATTGTCGGCAAAGCATCAACATATCTCTGTTCAATCCAGGATATTGATGTAGGTATTGGATAATATATTTTCTGAACAACCCCAAATTAGTCAGGTTTCGACCGTTTAGAGCCAAACTTTTATCAACTTTATGTCCGCGATTGTAGTTGTCAATTTCGGTTTTTCGAGTATCTATATAAGTACTCAAAAGATCAATCTTCTTTAAATCATCAAGCTCATGATCTTCTAGAAACCTGATACTGCTCGCTTTTATAATTATATGTCTCTTGATTCGTCTTCCGTCAGAATTAAGCATTCCTCTCCAGTTTTGAAAAGAGTCAGAACTCAAACTATAAGTTGGAATCGTAGTTGTGGTATTGTCGAAATTTCGAACTTTTACAGTGGCCAGATTGATTTCTATCACATCACCATCGGCGCCATAACGGTCCATAGTAATCCAGTCACCAATACGCACCATGTCATTTATCGCAACTTGAACACTTGCCACAAAACCCAAAATAGTATCTCTAAAAATTAAGATGATTACTGCCGAAACTGCTCCCAAAATAGTCAGCAATTCCTTTTGATCAATATCAAACAATTTTGAAATAATCAGCGCAATTCCAAACATCCACAGCACAATCATTATAACCTGAATGAAACTGTCAATTGGTTTGTCGCTGTACCTTGGCATCAATTTTAAATAATCACGTAGGGAATTAAAAATGGTTCGGATTATCCATAAAATCAGTAAAACGATATAAACCCCAACCGCTTTACCAAAAATGCTTTCCCAGTATTCAAACTTATCCAAAATCACTGGAACAGATCTAAACACAAAAAACAACGGAACCAAATAAGCAATATACTTAGCCGTTTTATTGGTTACCAATAAATCATCAAACTTAGTTTTGGTTCTTTGGGCTACAATAGCCATGATGGTTACCAATATAAATCGGAAAACCACATACAATCCATACGCCAAAAAACAAAGCAAAATAATATTGAAAAACAAACTCAAATAAGTCGACACAGACCTGCTCATTCCCCAATGTCTGAAAATAGGGTAGAGGAATTCAAAAATGAGTTGAATGAGTTTGTTCATAATTTTACAAATATTTTTTTTCTATATAAAAGGTACCAAACGGAACTAATGAAGCAATTAGTATAACACCGAAAACTTTAAAATTCCAATTTTGAACCTTTTTCAACAAAAAAGCCAATAAAACGTAACCAATAAATAATACACCATGAGTCATTCCCAATGGACGTAATATAGTATGATAAAGTTCGGGGTTGTTTATTTTAATAAAAAGCATATTCGAAAATAAAACCAAATAAGAGATGCCTTCTAAAATGGCAGTAACTTTGAAAATTTTAAGCATTTGTAGTTGTTTTTGCAATTATAAGGGGCAAAATTAGTCAATATCAATCATTATTGGTGTATTCATTAGAAAACTAAATTACTTTTGTATTCTTAAACTTTGAAAATGAGCAAGCGCGATTTAAAAAAATATTTGAATGAACTCAATAAAGAGCAATTAGAAGAGCAAATTCTTGAATTGTATGAAAAGTTCGCTCCGATAAAAGTCTATTACAATTTCGTATTCAATCCAAAAGAAGAAACACTATTACAGGAATGCAAACTCAAAATCTCTCATGAATATTTTCCACTGCAAACAAAAGGCAAAAGAAAAAAACCAAAAATGAGGCGCTCGGTAGCTCAAAAATATATCAAGCATTTTATTTTATTGGGTGTAGATCCTTTTGTCATTGCCGATGTAATGCTATATAACATCGAAATTGCCCAGACTTTCTCTGCAGAAAACATCGTAAAACAGGAATTGTTTTACAAAAGCATGTTGAATTCTTTCGAACAAGCCTTAAAATTCATTATTTCAAATGGAATTATCAACGAATTTAAAAGCAGATTAATTGCCATTTGCGAGGAAGCATCAGACCAAAAATGGATGAATACCGCTGATTTCAAAACAAATATTGAACTTTTAGACAACTAAAAAGAGCCGTTTGTAACCGATTTTAATTAATCCGTCCTATATATTTTAAAAAAAAATTGACCGAATAACTGTTTTTTAGGCGTATTTTTGCAAAAATTGAAAAATATACAATGCATCAAGAGAGTTTAGAAATTGAAATCGAAGCCAAAAAAGAACTTTACGCTTACCAACAAGGAGACATTGACGCCATATTTGAGCGTATAGACAATGCACCTGGACAACACCATTTATTATACCAATTGCCTACTGGTGGAGGAAAAACTGTGATTTTTTCTGAAATCGTTCGCCGTTATTTGTCACAACACAACAAAAAAGTGGTAGTGTTAACTCACCGTATCGAGTTGTGTAAGCAAACTTCAAAAATGTTAAAAGGTTTTGATGTAAAAAACAAAATCATCAACAGTAAAGTAAAAGAACTTCCGGACCAAAATGACTATTCTTGTTTTGTGGCTATGGTTGAGACATTGAAAAACCGTATCAATGACGAAAAACTACATTTAGACAATATTGGTTTAGTGATTATCGATGAGGCGCATTACAATTCCTTCCGAAAATTATTGAAATCTTTCAAAAATGCATTCATCCTTGGAGTAACAGCTACTCCTTTGAGTTCAAACATAAAATTACCAATGCACCAAAGCTATGATGAACTAATCGTGGGTGACACCATTAGCTCATTAATAGAAAACGGTTTCTTGGCAAAAGCCGTTACCTATAGTTATGACGTTGGATTAACATCTTTAAAAGTAGGTATCAACGGAGATTACACCGTAAAATCTTCAGATGATTTATACACCAATATGGCGATGCAGGAAAAATTACTGCACGCTTATACTGAAAAATCATTAGGCAAAAAAACCCTGATTTTCAACAACGGAATCAACACATCATTATATGTGTATGAAACTTTTAGAGAAGCAGGATACGGAATTCGCCACTTGGATAACACCAGCAGCAACGAAGAACGAAAAGAAATTCTACATTGGTTCAAGCACACTCCGGATGCGATTCTAACTTCGGTGGGGATCCTTACAACCGGATTTGACGAACCAACCGTTGAAACCATTATATTGAACAGAGCAACAAAATCGTTGACCTTATATTTCCAAATGATAGGTCGTGGTTCTCGAAAACTGCCTAACAAAGATGAATTTTCAGTTATCGATTTAGGAAATAATGCAGCTCGTTTCGGACTGTGGAGTGACCCTGTAAACTGGCAGCACATCTTTAAATCCCCTGAGTTTTACTTAGAGAATTTAAGGGATGACAGCGAAATCGAATTGCATTTCAAATATGCTATGCCACCAGAATTGCGTGCCAAGTTCAGTAAAACTGCCGATGTAACTTTTGATGTAGATGAAGAGCACAAACTCGCTATAGCTCAGAACTTAAGGTCCAAAGTAGTTCTTGAAAAATCGATTGACCAACACGCTGCAATGTGTGTGGACAATACCGAAGAATTACAGGAAGCCAAAGCGCTTTCTAAAGAATTGGAAGCCGATATCGAATACCGCGTAAAACGTTTTTCAAAATGCCTTAGCCAATGCAGTAAAAACTACAGAGAATGGCTAATGGATGATTACAAATTAAAAATGACTTTATTAATCGGTAAAAAATACCGTGAAAAAGTCATGAACGAACTCGATTAATAAAAAATCAAATTTCAACATAGAGACGCAATACAATGTGTCTCTATTTTGATTTATATAAATAATTTTCAGGAGCTATTTCCCGCTATCCGTTGCAATCTTTTCTTTTTTTAAAGAAAAAAAAGAAAAGGATTTCCACTGCTATCGGGGCTAAAACAACATTCTGCTATTCAAGAGCATTTTACAATTAAAAAACAAAAAGCATGTCAACACAATTCTCAGATTTAGGAGTTTCAAAAGGTACACTAAAAGCGATTACCGAAATGGGAATTGTAACCCCAACCGAAATTCAGCAAAAAACCATTCCGCTATTGTTAGCAAACACTACCGATATCGTGGGACTTGCCAAAACAGGAACGGGAAAAACCGCTGCTTTTGGATTGCCATTATTGCAATTGATAGACACCAATGTTGCTGCTGTACAAGCCGTAATCCTTGTACCTACAAGAGAATTGGGACAACAAATTTTCAATAATCTGGAAAGTTACGCCAAATACCTTCCTGAAGTTTCAATAGCTGCCGTTTGTGGAGGTATTCCAATCAAGCCACAAATCGAACGTTTAAAAACACCAACACATATTGTCGTGGCAACACCGGGTCGTTTGATCGATTTGTTGCAACGCAAAGCCATAAGCCTAAAGGAAACCAAATTCCTCGTTCTCGACGAAGCCGATGAAATGGTTTCTATCCTTAAAGAAGCTTTGGACGAAATCATAACCGAATTACCCAAAACATACAGAACCTTTTTGTTTTCGGCGACTATGCCAGGGACAATTAAACAGTTAATCCAGAATTACCTAAACAAAAACGTAGTGACGGTAAGCGCCAGTATGGAAACTGTCGGTAATCAAGGCATTGATCATAATTATATTGTTGTAGATCCTATAGAAAAACTGGATGTTTTAATGCATTTCCTGAATTCTAAAGATGGCGAGCGCGGTATTATCTTTTGTAAAACCAAAGCTGCCGTTAATAAACTGGCCAAAAACCTGGCTATCAACAGATTTTCATCAGGAGCATTACACGGAAGTTTGTCACAGGGAATCCGTGACCGAATTATGGAGCAATTTCGTGAAGGTCACATCAATATTTTGGTGGCAACCGATTTAGCCGCAAGGGGAATTGACGTAAAAGAAATCTCTTATGTAGTCAATTATCACTTACCAGATGTCTATGAAGTGTACGTTCACCGTAGCGGAAGAACAGCTAGGGCAGGGGCCAAAGGTCTTTCTCTAACTGTATTGCAACCCGAAGAAGTGGCTGAAATTGCCGATTTCGAAAGAGAATTGGGAATCCAGTTTACCAAATACAAAAAACCGTCTGTTGCGAGTATTGAAGAAAACAACACACTTTTATGGGCGAAGCAAATCTTTAAAACAAAACCCAATCACGATGTTGACGCCGAATTAAAAACAAAAATAAAAACCATTTTTCATCATCTTACCAAAGACGAATTGATAGAAAAATTGTTAGCTAATTATTTGTTGCAAAACAAAACTGAAATAGCAGAAAAGCCTGTTAAAAAATTCAAAAACTAATATTTGCTCCTAATATATATTGTACTTTTATGGTCATAGCAAGTTATTAGTGACTAGTAATAAGTGATTAGCCTAATCTAATTAAGTTAAGCTTTATCTTTTCCTCGCAAAGACGCGAAGACGCAAAGTTTAGAACCGATTTCTTTGCGACTTCGCGCCTTTGCGAGAGTTATTTTAAAAAAGACTTAGCAAGAATTCTTTAGCTTAATGACATTTACCATTTACTAACAGCTATTTACTAATAAAAATAAAAGCCAATATGCAAATAGTAATAATAGGCGGAGGTTTCGCTGGAATTAATTTAGCCAAAGAACTCACCAACCACAAAGGAATTGAAGTAACCCTTGTTGACAAAAACAATTATAATTTCTTTCCGCCACTCATCTATCAGGTTGCCACAGGCTTTTTGGAACCTTCGAGCATCAGTTATCCTTTCCGAAAGTTTTTTGCAGGCAAAAAGAATCTGCAGTTTCGCTTGGGCGAATTACTTAAAGTAATTCCTGGCGAAAACAAAATCATCCTCAATAACGGCGAATTGCAGTATGACTGCTTAGTTTTTGCAACGGGAGCCGAAACCAGTTATTTCGGAATGGAAAATGTCAAGAAAAATGCCATTCCGATGAAAACCCTCAATGATGCCATTGAAATGCGCAATGCCTTATTGAAAAATCTGGAAAAAGCCGCCATTTGCAAAGACATTCACGAGCGCAGAAAACATTTAACCATTGTAGTTGTTGGAGGAGGCCCAACAGGAGTGGAAGTTTCCGGAATGTTTGCCGAAATGCGAAAAAACATTTTACTCAAAGAATATCCTGAATTGCAAACCTCCGCCAGTAATATATATTTGATCGATGGGGGAGATGCCTTGTTATCGCCTATGAGTTTGGAGTCACAAGCGGATACGCTCAAAGCAGTGACACAACTTGGAGTCGTTGTCAAACTAAACACCCGAGTGGTGGATTACAAAGACGATACCGTTTTCCTAGGCGACGGCAAAACCATACAAACCAAAAACTTAATTTGGGCGGCAGGAGTTTCAGCACGGGAATTTGAAGGAATTCCAGCAGAAAGCTACGGTCGTGGCAAACGAATGGCTACTGATGAATTCAACAAAGTAAATGTTACCAATAACATCTATGCCATTGGCGATACCTGCATCCAACTCAATGATGTAGATTTCCCGGGAGGTCACCCGCAAGTGGCGCAAGTGGCAATTCAACAAGGAATAAACCTTGCCGAGAACTTCAAATTAATGGTTCTAAACAAGCCGTTAAAACCTTTTAAATACAATGACAAAGGCTCAATGGCTATCATAGGAAAAAACAAAGCCGTTGTCGATTTACCAAAACCAAAAATGCATTTCAATGGCTTTTTCGCTTGGATGATTTGGTTATTCGTACACTTAATGTCGTTGATAACCTACCGCAATAGAATCAATACCTTTTACCATTGGATGATTGCTTATTTCTCAAAAGACCAATCGCTACGAATGATTATCAGACCGGAGAAGAGAACGAAAGGGGAGGTGTAGCTCAATGCTATTAGTGAAACTTTGTTTATGAAAAACACAATATAGATCAGTAAAATACTTGTGGTGTAGCATTTACCCACAATATTGTCATTTCGACGAAGGAGGAATCTCCGCAAGTAACTCCGCAATCCAAATAAAAAAAGAGTCTCTTTGTCGAATAGTATTGCGGAGATTTCTCCTCCGTCGAAATGACAAGTTTGGGGATAATAGGAACTTAAAAACGTTACTATTAGAGCTACATTTAGAAAAACCTTGCAACAAGTTCTAAACTTAATGACATTGGGCGTAGCCTCAAATAGTTTTTCATTCAGACTATAATTTCTGATTAAAAAACTATATATTTGAGAAATACAAAGTAAAACAAACCTTCGTATAATATACCCATTTTGGGTTTATTTGCGAAGGTTTGTTTCGTGTATTAACTAGTTGGCAGGCATTATGAAAAAAACGACAATAATCATATTAATTTTTATAGCCCAATTTTCTTTTTCTCAAAATTTTGAAAAAGAGAAGTCTAAACTCGTTGGATATAAATCGTTCGAAATAAAAAATCTAGATAGTTACAAAAGTTCTTGGTCACAAATCAATTATTTGATTAATGGAATCATAAATCAAAATGAACATTATTTTGAAGGTAAGTTAAGGTCTAAACAATATTTTATCTATGATAAATTTGGAAATGAGATTTATGAAGTGCAAACTTTTGACAGTAATATTGGAACAAAAAATGATACAATCCAAAACAATAAATTAATATACAATTCAAAAGGTTTCTTAAGTCAAATAGACTATCATTCTGGAAATATCGAAAAGTATTCAGATTTTACCGAAACTGGTAAACCTAGATTAATTGAGTCATTTATCCCCAAAAATGATTCATTAATTTTGTGGCCATCTAAGAAAATTATTATTTACGATGGAAACGGAAACATTGAAAAAGAAATGATATATGTATTTTCATATTCGCAAGAAAACAGTCGTACTAAAACAGATATACAAATTGAAACAAATCACTATAAATACGATAAATTCAATAATATAATTGAGATTAAAAGGGAAAATGAACCGAATATTAAGTTTCCAATAATTATGACCGGAGGAAGGCCACAATACGAAATTGAAAAATTTAGGTATGTATACAATAGTGACGGATTGTGGACTAAAATGTTTTGGATAGTTGATGGCAAAGAAAAATTAATCAAAAAAAGGAAATTAATAAAATAACGCCTGCCAACACACGCTACAAGCAATTTGGGTATTAGGCTTAATTTGAAATTGGTTTTGTATTTGGAAGATTTGGCAAATCCGAAGAATGGGCTTACTTTAGTCCTAAACTGCTTCTAACGCGAGAACGTTAGCCGACATATTATGAAAAAACTGCTAAAAACAACCTTTTTACTATCATTCCTAATTCTTTTTACGAATTGTGAAAAGAAAATAGATAATTGTGAAAAAAAAATAGATGAAGTAGAATTTGAAAAAAATGTATTGACAGAAGTATTTTCGAAAATAGTTGACTCAATTTGTCTTGATAGCAGAAAAATGGATCCTCCACCAAAATTCGGAATTGAAACTTGGAAAAAAGGAATTATAATAAAAGTTGACACTTCAAAAGCCACGAATAAAGAAAGAATTACTTATCATAATTGGAAGAAAGAGCAAAAAAGAGTTGACAATGATACCTCTAAAATAATAATTGGTTTTGACCAATACATATTAAATTATGGAGAAAGAAGAGTGAATATCGAATCAAAATTATTGAATTCTAATTTCAGTAATTTTAAATTTGACTATTCAAAAATCAAACTAAATAATAAATTTAAAATAAAAAATATCACTGAATTTCCAAAAGTAGAAAAGCTATTATTAGCTCATAAAGTTTTGTTATATGAGCAAAAATATAATTTTGTGTTTTCGGGTTTTCTCGAAATTTCAAGAATAAAATTCGACAAAAACAAAAAAGGCGGAGTTTTAGAAGCTAGTTTTGCTTATTGCGGAACATGCGGAAGAGGATATCGAATTTATATTAAAGAAATTAACGGAAAGTGGATAATCGAAAAAATGGAAGATACTTGGATTTCGTAAAAAATACCCCCGGCTAGCGCGAGCGTCACGCTCGTGTACGTTTTGATGTCTCGCTGTAGTACCAAAACTTAGCTAAATTTGCAAAGAACTCCAGAAACCTTAACTACAATGATAAAATACTTACTATGCTGGTTTCCTATGGTTCTGCTTGCAATTTTAAATGGAGCTGCTAGAGATTTATGGTATAAAAAATACATAAGTGAATTAGCGGCACATCAAATTTCAACATTTTCCTTAATTATTCTAATTGGAATCTATAGTTGTTTAGTCATAAAATGGTTACCTCCAAATACGGCAAAACAAGCATTAATAATAGGAATTGTTTGGTCAATCTTGACTTTGTTTTTTGAGTTTGGCTTTGGAATTATACGTGGAATTTCTTGGAAACAATTGTTACATGCTTATAATTTTACTGAAGGCCAAATTTGTATTCTTATACCGATTTGGTTGGCAATAGCTCCTTATATTGCTTTCAAAGTTATTTCAAAATAATTTCGAAGAACGACTATAGCTGACAGATTTCAGTATCAACAAACAACTTATGAAAAAGATAGCTTACCTAATTGTATCAATTTTTATTGCAAATAATGTTTTGGCTCAAAATCCGATATCATATCCCAAAGATACTGTCGGACTTTCTAAAACAGAATTAAACTTTGAAATCCTTTGGCATACTTTCGAAGACAATTATGCTTTTTTTACTCTTCGAAATATAAATTGGCAGGACACATACAAAAAATACCGCCCATTGGTCAATTCAAAAACCACCAATGATTCTCTATATACATATTTTTCAAGAATGTTGGCACCTTTTCAAGACAATCATATAAACGTGATAATTCCAAATGTCAAGCAATTTAAGTCTGTCAAACCATCACAATACACAAACGAATTCCCAACAGATAGCCTGAGAAACGCATTTCTGCAAATGGGAGAGCAAATACTAACAAATAAAGGTTTCAGTCCCATTAAATATTTTGGCCCCGCGAGAAATGGCCTGCCTTTGTTTGCTTATACAACATCAAAAAATAGTGGCTATTTAAGATTTAACCGATGTTTTGTTGACGGTGATGCGGATAATATAAAAGATGCCGAAGTAGCTTCTAAAATACTCGATTCCGTTTTCGAGCACTTTCAAAATGTCAAAAGTCTCATCATAGATGTTAGGGACAATATAGGCGGGAACGATGAATTTGCATATGAGGTTGCCGGACGATTTACCAATACCAAAATCATCGGAATGTACAAGAAAACCCGTAAAACAGGAAAAGGATACGAAGATTTCGATAATCCCGAAACCTGGTACATTGAACCAAAAGGAAAATTTAAATTCCTCAAGCCCGTTGTAGTTTTGACAAACGATAAGACCGTAAGTGCAGCCGATGTTTTTTCATTAATAATGAAAGAAATCCCCAATGTAAAATTAATCGGGTCAAACAGTCGTGGCATTTATTCAGATATGTATGGTTTCACTTTGCCCAACGGTTGGCTAATATCACTTTCGAACCAGCGATATTATAATAACAAATGGGTATGCTATGAAGCCACCGGAACCCCTGTAAACATTAAGATTCTAAATACTAGCAAAAATTTAGAAGAAAAAATGGATCCTGTTCTGGAAAGGGCAATCGAAGAATTGAAGTGATTTTAAAATAAATACCACATCATAATTGACTAATCCACTTTCTGAAATTTAATTTATCACAAAAAAAGAAAACTTATATTACAAATTATTTTATTTTTTGTAATAAAAATAGTGTAGGTTAAATTTTATAATTTTATTTTTGAAAGATTAATTAACCAATTTAAACTTTTAAAAATGACAACAACATCAGACTTAACAAGCGCGAACTCCGCTAAAAAAAGAATTTCAGTGAGCGAGACAGGTCACGCAAAGAACGTGGCAAACCTTCAGAGTTTAATCGCTTTCGTAACGGCTTACGGGGCAAGTTACAACCCGAGTAAAAACGCATTAAAACTGCCTCAGCTTACAGCACTCGCTACAGCAAGCCAGGCAAGTTTGGGAGATGTGGTAACCAAAAACACCGCATTCAATAATAAAACAAACGAAAGGGGAGAGGCCTTTAGTAATTTAAAACCACTGGCAACCAGAGTGGTAAATGCATTGCAAATCACAGATGCCACAACCAACAAAATAGACGACGCAAAAGGATTTAACCAAAAATTGCAAGGATCTAAATCAAGAAAAATCGAAACGCCAACAGATCCAAATGCCGAAGCTCCAAAAACTATTTCTACAAGTCAGCAATCCTTTGACCTGCAAATACAGCACTGGGCGGGATTAATTTCAGTCCTGCAATCGGAAACCAGTTATGCCCCAAACGAAACCGAATTAAAAGTGGCAACCCTAACCGCAAAACAAACCGACCTGACTGCCAAAAACAACGCCGTTGCAACAGCATATACTGCCGTAAGTAACTCAAGAATCGCTCGCAACACCCTATTTTACAAAGAAGAAACAGGATTACTCGACATTACTGCCGATGTAAAAAAATACATAAAATCAATCTACGGAGCAACATCCCCGCAATTCGCTCAAGTAAAAGGATTGAAATTCGTAAAAAGCATAAAATAAAATCTAAAAATAAAAACAGGACAAGTCTATAAAATTAAACTTGTCCTGTATAACGTCCCCAATTACGGCTATCTGAGTCATTGCGAGGAACGAAGCAATCTCACTACGTATATAACGTCCCAATTTACGGTTCTCGCATTCCCATTTACAGTTCTTGCATTCTCATTTACGGTTCTCGCATTCCCACTTATAGTTCTCGCATTCCCACTTATAGTTCTCGCATTCCCACTTATAGTTCTTGCATTCCCATTTACAGTTCTTGCATTCCCATTTATAGTTCTTGCATTCCCATTTACAGTTCTTGCATTCCCATTTATGATTCTTGCATTCCCATTTACGGTTGTCGCATTCTCATTTATGGTTTTCGCATTCCTACTTACGGATTTAGCATTCCCATTTACGGTCTTAGCATCCTCATTTGCAAATCAAATAACATTCAAGTAGTCATATCACACAATACCAACACCCAATATTGTCATTCCGACAGAGGAGGAAACTCCACAAGAAACTCCGCTATCAAAGTAAAAGAATTGAATACCAAATTTGATAATACCAATATTTTAGGTAAAAAAACAAGAGCCAACATCATTATAAAAAAAAATACAATTAATTAACTTTCAATTAATTATAAAAAATATTCGTAAATTGCTTTATGATTTGAACTAACCTTTTAAAAAATTTAAAAAATCAACATTATGAAAAAGTACATTTTAATATTAGGTCTTATGTTTTCGGTAGCTTCATTTTCACAAAACATTACGTCTAAAATGGAGACTGCAACTCCGGCACAATATGAATTGCTAAAAAAAGCTAATGAATATTATCCAGATATTAGCTTAAGCGATAAAGTTGTCAATTTTTACGTCGATGATAAAATAATTGACACAAAACAAGAATTTGCAACAAAAAACACAGAATTTTCTACTTATAAAGTAAGTATTAGTCCTGATAACAAAAGAATAGTATTCGATTATGAATCAGTGAAAAGTGGAAAAATTTATGGTGCCGTTGTTGTTTTTAAAGGAAAATATGTCAAAACAACTTTAAATGAAAAGACAGGCCAGTATGATGTAATGGTGAATGGTAAATCCGTCTTTTTGGAAAAGTTATAACTCTTTGCTCATAAAGCCCGATAGCGCGGATTTGCCGTCCGTGCCCGCAATCATAAGACGAACATTTTGTATCTCATAAAAGTTATTAATACCATAAAAAAATAAAGCTACTATTACAAGTAGCTTTATTTTTTTTATATAAGATAATTTTTAGGCATTGCAATATGTTTAGAAATCCAAGTTTTTATTCCCCATCGGGTTTGGCAACTTCAATTCGAGCACTCATCGGTAAAGTCCAATCACTTGGTTTGCTTGGGCTTTTAAAAATATAATAAGGAACTCCAGGTTTTATATTTCTAAAAAGATCCATACCTGTATTTTTAATATTCTGTACTATGCATCTAGCCACTTCATTGGCACCAAAATTATTAAAGTGGGTATTATCAGCCAAAGCACCTATTTGTCCAGGGAAGGTGTTGTCTGGATAATAAACGAATGCTTTTTTTGAAAGTTCATTACCCCAGCTTTGGTACAAAGAAGTTGTCATTTTAGTAAGATCTATCAAAGGAACCTGCATCTCTTGAGCCACTTTTCGCATTGCATCTGGAAACTCGCCGTGAGTAGGCTTTAAAGTCCCATTAGGATTAAAATAACGTCTTTGTATTGGAGTTATCAATATTGGAGAACCTCCTTTATTTCTAGTTTTTGTAATAAGATCCTTTAGTAATGCGGTATACACTCCCGAAGCTTCTTTCCCGTCTCCTGTTGCTTTTTCGTCATTGTGGCCAAACTCAATAAAAAGATAATCACCTGGTTCCATCAAGTATAAAATTTTATCTAATCGATATCCGGATGTAAAAGAACGGAGCGTCAAACCTGAACAAGCATAATTGGCCATCACTACATCTGTCGTCAAATAATTTGGAAAAAACTGAGTCCAAGATGCCCACGGCTCCGAATCATGTTCCATAACGGTAGAATCTCCAGCCACATAAATTGTTTTAATTTTTGAAATAGGATAAATTTTGATGCTTTGAACAATTGATGTCCCCAAAAACTCCAAGGTTAATTTATCATCCCAATTCAGCCCCTTAAGTTCAGCAGGTTTAAGTTTAATGGTACTGTTAATATCAAATTTCGCATTTCTGACATTAACTACAAAACGTGCTGTTTTAGTTTCTTTTGCGGCAGTTTTAATTTCTCGCAACATCAATCTTCTGGACTCCGTCTTTACAGTTGTAATTCCGCTGTTGTTTCCGCCCAAAACGACCTCCACGCTATAATTCCCTTCTGGAAGCTTCATCGAAAAATAGAACGAACCCTTAGCCGATATTGATTTTTCGTCAAATGTTACATTTTTATCGGATTGTAAATCAAATCCGTATCCTATAGCATTAGTATAAGCAACAGCTTTACTTATGACTGTACCTGATTTTTTATCAGCATTTGCGCCAAAATTAAATTCTTTAATAGGTGCATTGTCTTGGGCATTGGCACAGAAAAAGTGGGTCATGCATAAAAATAAAAAGATGCTTTTAAAGTGTTTCATAATGTGTGTTTCTTAAAATTCTTCGATATAAACTGATTGCTAATGTACAATGATTGCTCTTATTTTTATGAAATTCGATACTCATTTTCTGACTTAGTTGAAAAAAGCCTGCCAGTCAACACACAAGGTTCTGACTGGCAGGCTTTTTAAAAAAAATCTAATAAGTGTAGATTTACACACTAGCGAAAGTGAACTGACGAAGTAATCCGTCCCCGTAAAGTGAATCAATAATTGGCACAAATTAATGCCCCATCATGATTTCTTCATCACCAGCATTTACAACAGTTTTCTTGATATTTCGTTTACCAACATTCAAAATTATAAAAGCAAGAATCGTGGTGCAAGTCATAATTACGACCATTGGAACCATAGAATCTTTAACAAAAAGACCTACTGCAAAAGAAGATAAAGCACCAATCCCCAATTGAGTGGCTCCCATCAATGCCGAGGCACTTCCTGTATTTTTAGCAAAAGGAGCAAGGGTCAATCCTGCCGTATTTGGATTGGAAATACCCAAACAAGCCAAAAACAGGAACAACATTGCAATTGTACCATACAATCCTAAATCATCATTTATTGCCAAAATCAAAAAGGTCACACTGATTGCTATTTGAGCAACCAAAGCGCCAAAAATCATCTGCTCACTGGAGAATCGTCTCAATAATATGGAGTTCAATTGGCTCGAACCAATAAAACTTACAGACATAAAAGCAAAAATCCAACCGTAAACCGTGGCATCCACTTTTAAAATATCCATAAACAAAATAGGAGATGCCGCAACATACGTGAACAATCCCGAGAACGCAATCGAACCTGTCAAAGCATAAGTATAAAACTGTGGCACTTTGATAATCGATACAAAATTACTGATGATTGGTTGTGGTTTCAATGATATTGTGTGATCAGGTTTGTGTGTTTCAGGCAAGCCCAATTGTGATGCAATAAGCACCAAACCGCCTAAGCACATCAGTATAAAAAATATAGGATGCCAACCGTAATAAGTAGTTACATAACTCCCAATAGTCGGCGCCAACATTGGCGAAAGCCCAAGAACCAACATTAATTTGGACAAAACATTGGGAATTTCCTTAACCGGAAACAAGTCCCGAACCATCGCAACCGAAGCCACAGTAGCCGCACAACTTCCAACAGCCTGTATAAACCGAAGTCCAATAAACATATGAATATCAGCAACGACAGCACATCCTAAAGAAGCCAAAATATAAACAAGCAATCCAATAAACAAAGGCTTTTTCCGCCCGTAACGATCCAATAACGGCCCATATAACAATTGCCCGAACGAAATCCCGATGAAATAACTGGATAAAGATTCGGAAACCATCGTTACTGTAGTATGAAGATCTTTGGCAATCCCCGAAAAACTGGGTAAATACATATCAATAGAAAATGGTCCAAGTGCGGTCATCGAACCCAAAATTAATATCAGCTGAATGTATTTTCCTTTTGTCATAATATCTTTTTTATCTTTTGCAAAGATAGCGCATAGAAATCTCATATTTCTCAATTTTCCGAGGAACGATAACACTTGTAAAAGAAAATAACGATGCAATCTCAACAATATGTTTATCCAAGAATTGAGCTTTCCATTATTTTTACTAACTTTCTGTCTGTTTTTAAAATTAATTTCAAAGAAAGATTTTAGCAATAAATTACAAGAATTATAATGAAGTTTTGAATTAAATAATCAAAAAAAATCTGTGCTAATCTGTTTGATCCGTACAATCTGTGGCTAATTTTTTCCGCGTAAGTAACATAGTCGACAAGCATCAAGTTTTAAACTTTAAAATAAAAAACCAATGGAATCTGAAATTTTCTCAACAACACCAGATTGTGAAATAGTAACTACAAGGATTATGAACTTTCCCATAAATCTTTGTTTTAAAGCTTGGACAAATCCAAATCATTTAAAAAATTGGTGGGGACCAAAAGGATTCACAAATACTTTCAATGAATTCGACTTACGACCTGGAGGAAAATGGAGTTTTGTTATGCACGATCCAGACAAAGGAAATTATCCCAATGAAATTGAATTTATAAAAATTGACGAACCAAATCTAATTTTCTGGAAACGTCATTCAAAACCGCTTTTTAATATTTTGACAACATTTGAGGAAATATCCAGCGACAAAACCAAGATTGTTTTCAAAATGATTTTCGACACAGCAGAAGAAAGCAATAAATTAAGACCATTTGTAGTTGACAAAAATGAAGAAAACTTTGATAGACTTGAAGTTGAGCTGACAACAATGGCTGAATAAAATCAAAAAAGCATCCCTTCTCATCATTTGCAAGACTATATAAAATGAACTATAATTTATAGTATGAGAATTAAAACTACATTTCAAGCGCTTAACGCTTAGATTACTTACAAAAAAAACTCTTTTTCCAATTATTAACCTACAGTTTAATAATTGTATTATGACGAAAAAAGAGTTAAAAATGCACAATGAATTATTGAATTATCGCAAATTCGTGATAAAATGTGATTTGCTACGTAATCTATCCCCGATTAATTTACGTACAATCCAAAGGCTTGCTTATCCTCATGGCAAGACTCAGAGTATGGGGGTCAAATCTGACGAACCTACTAGAATAAACTTTTGTTTAAAAAATTCCAAGCGTACTATTTCAATTACTAGGTTGCCCGACAATTACGTGAAAGGGGTCTATTTTTTTGAGATTGGTTGGACTGATTGTAAATATGACAAACTTGTGATTTCTGCGAAATCATGCAAGGAAATCATGTTTAAAATTAACCATGTTTACAAATTAACAAAACCTAGAGAGTTATGATAACAGTGTTAAAAGCTATCGTACCTCTTGAATATCAAGAAACGGAGAAAAGATTCCTTTATTATCTAAAGACTTTAAAAGATAAAACCTATAAAAAGGATATTCCTAGTGTTAGTCAATACCAAGTGCAAATTAAGAAAGATTTAAAGGGTATTACCATTGTTAATCATAGTCATTATAAAACTGAGGTGATTACACAAACTTGGAAAAGCATAGAGGAACGAATCAAGTTGCATTTTGAGCAAATGAACGAAAAACCCAATGAACACGAAAAACAATTTATTCTAGACTTAAGATTTTAAAATTATGGAAATGCCTTTAATATTAAACGATTTGAATGTAAATGATTTTTTTTATATCAATGATGAAATTTATCAAGTAATGTCTTTTGAAATCTATGGGGTAGTTGTAGAGGATATAAGCGGTAAATGTTTTGTTTTTTCACGCTTAGAAATAGTGAAAATTTTACCTTTTTGATTATGGTACTATTTATCATTTTAGTGTTTCATGTAATGTTTATACTGACATTATGTGATGATGATGATTTCACAAATTATTCTTCATAAATAAAACTTCAATTTAAAAACTAGCCGTTAGGTAAAACGGCTACTAACTCACCCAAAAAATTAACACAATGCACCCAAATACATTAATATCAATAGATTACCTAATTATTAATTTAATGGGCGAACTGATACCTAGAACGCCCAACAACTCACTAGATTTTGAATTAATAACCGAACCGTTTGGAACAAAAACTTTTGCTAATAAAAACGTAGTGAAGTACAAAGGGGAGCAAATCGCATCGATTTTAAGTAATCCACGCTCAAACATTATACCCGATCAATTAAACCAAATGCAATTCGAGAATCATATTTTTTACACTAAAACACTAACAGAAATAAAAACAATTATATATGAACTTACAAACGCCTATAGTCTTGAATTTACTGCAATTAATCGATTGGATATCGCTTACGATATTAATGATAATAACGATTATTATCGCAATCTATCAAATAACGTCATTAGGGGAGAGTATAAACTTGCTGGGCGCAAAAAATCTTTTTCAACTCATAACGAACTTGTTAAGGGTGTATGCATTAACAATGGTTTCAATCTCGGTAGTCGTACTAGTACTAAATTTCTACGTGTATATAATAAAACACTTTCTCTTGAAATAAAGGAAAAACAGCACATTGTAGACTTTTATAAAGCAAATAATTTTGAAAATTCTAATGTATGGCGTTTTGAATATCAGTTAAACGCAAGTTTCTTCACTAATTTAAAGGCTTTCGGGCATGACAAGGATTTTTATGATGTGCAAAAAGAAAAACAAACTTTGCCTTTTGAGGATTTAACATGGGCGGTTTTTGACTATGGGGCGTTAATCAATCTTACAATATTGGCGCAAAAGAACTTTTTCGAACTTCGTGAGAATACGGGTAAAAGTCAAACAAATAAAGAGGAAACCGTTCCTTTTATATTGGATTTCGATTACTTACTGTCGACAAAATCAGAATACAATCCTACGTTTATAAAATTAAAAACTACCCACGTACCAACACTAATCAAGCGTAAGCGATTGGCGAAAGCCCTCTTTAGGGAGTATTGCGCAAACTTTCAGAATATCACCTATATAGTGGCGTTAAATAGGCTTTTGTTAGAAACAAATCCTTTTGATGGCTTGCCACTCTCTGAGTGGTTTAAGCAAAAAATGTCTTTCTATTTGGCAGAGTTCAAAGAACTTGAAAAGATGGATTTAAAATTTGATTACCGATTATATGACGAACAAAACAACCTATTTATAGAATAATGGCAAAACGTATCCCAACTCAGAAAATCAATAAAAAAGAACTTGGTGTTCTTTTAGGCGTGAGTTATAAAACAGCTCGAAAAGATTATCAAACCATTTTAGATAGTCTAAAATTAACTAGGTTATATCTAACCGTAAAAGACTTGGAGGATTACGGTTTAATGTCGTAAAGGTGGTAAAAAGCGGTAAAAATGAAACGTAATAGGTAAATATTGGTAACCCTGTTTTGATTCTGTACAAATCTTTGCATCAGTAAAATTTAACAAAATCAAAAAAAATGAAAATTATCACATTAACAGGGGTTACAAGAAGTAACGAGATTCAAGTCACTAAATCAATTGGGTCTTTGATTGTTGGAACTACTTTGGATTTATCAGCCTTGACAACTGAAAAAATTTCTATTTACATCGAACGTGCTAACGGTTCGAATGTCATTCTAGCAAATAAAGTGCCTTTATTGGATTTTATTTTGGCTTCCACTTATGGGAACGAGGCGGTTCAATCTGACGCAAATTATGATTGTATTGCTTTGTGTGAATTGGCTTTAGATGGTGGAATCTTTTTGGACGAAAAGGAATCGATTAAAATTCTTTTAGAGGATTTAATTTCGGGTGAAACTTATGATTTGTACGGAGTGGAAGAGCCGTCAAGTTCAAACCACTTGTATTTTTTCGAGCAAAAAACTATTGCATCAGAGGATTTCAATAAGAAAATTGATGTGGACGGTTTTGACTTGGCTATTATGACCAGAAAAGACAGTTTACAGGATATCTCATACGGTTTTGAAAATGGTCAAACTGTAAAGTATCTGCCTTTTGAGTTGCAAACTTTGTCTACAAATGTTGACCCGATTACAGCAGTGAAGGGAACAACCGTGATTCAAAGAGTTGATACAAGGTTAGCGTTACCGTTGGTACACGTTGACAGTATCGAAATCAATAAGGCACAAGGGGAAATAATCAATTTTGTCGTAAGAAACATCAGAGAGGTTTAACACCTAATTTGTTTAACTAATAAAAAAATCAAAATGGGTTTATTTAAAAAATTAGCTAGTAAGGTTAAAAGGGTTGTTTCTCTAAAGAATGTTATTGGAATAGCGACAGGAAACTATTTAGGTGTTGCAAAAGATGCTTTAAGGGTTGCGACAACTGACAGACCAAAAAAAGAAGTGGGACAACCTACTGTATTAACGCCAGACCAATCGTTTTTACCCGAAAATTATCAATTGCCTACTGTGTTGCAAAATACATTGATGGCAAAAGGCGCTCAACAAGAAGCGAAAGCGGTGAATTACTTGGCTTCTAAAAAAGAGGTGCAAAGCGTAGCCGACCAAGGGACTGGCTTTATGTCAAAAGTGTACTTGCAGGCTATGTGGTTAAAGCATAAAACTTTAATTATTGTTGCGGGTGCTTCAATTGTTGGATTCCTAGTTTATTGGTTCGGATTTAGAAACAAAACAGGAACGAGGGGTCGTGGGAGACGATAGAAAGCCTACAAATTATAAACGTATCTATTTGATACTATTTTTAATAGATACGTTTATTCTTATTCTAAAAAAGTTTACAGAAGTATTACTAAATATTAAACATTTATTTTATAAATAATGGCATATCCAAAAAAAGCATCGTATAACGGTGGAGGGCGTTCAAATTCAACGCCAAGAAGTAACGGAAACGACAAAAAACACGAAAGCAAGTCGTTTGCTGAAATGCAGTTAGTTGAACCGCAAAGCGGTGATAGATTTGACGCTTTTCAAAAGATTTTTGCTTGGAAAACAACTAAAAGATTTGGTTTTATCAGTTTACAAGCTTATAAAAATAAAGAGCAAAAAATTTTATCGGGTGAGCCTGTAAAAGAGGGGTACGAAAAATGGTATTGCAAAGTAAAAACTGGAATCTCGGAAAGTACAGTAAGTGCGCTTTACAACAAAAAGAAAAAGATACTCTTTTTCGAATTAGGTAATCAAAAATGCGCTGTATCTCCAAGTAAAGGTTATTTCTCTTTCTTGATGCCAGAAGCGGTTAAAAACGCAAAGCTAAGACGATAGTCATGTTTAAAAGATTATTGGAAAGGGTAGTCTTGTCAATAGTTGATGGGGTTATCGATGCGCTYGAACAAAGGTATATTGTTAAATTAAAAAAGGCTAAAAATGAAAAGTATTAAAGGTGTAATTGCCGTAATTGGCTTAATTGTAAAATATTCCGCAATTGTGATGGCGGTTATCAAAGGTATTGAGGTTGTGCATTCTGAACTTGAAAAAATCGACTTTGGGGATGATAAAAAAGAAGTTAAATCAATAACCGCAAAAGATGCCTAGTGCTTCGTATTTAGGTCGTAAGGACTTATCGAGGGGGATTCGAAATAACAATCCGGGTAATTTGGTTTTTACACAAAATACTTGGCTTGGTAAAATTCAATCAAGTTTCAATACTGACAAAGGCAAAAAGTTTGAACAGTTTGAAAATATGTCTTACGGGGTCCGTGCTATGTTGCGCAATTTGGTAACCCATATAGATAAAGGTGAAAACACCGTTCGAAAATTAATAACTACTTATGCTCCTCCAATTGAAAACGATACGGAATTGTATATTAAACAAGTTGCTACTTCCGTCGGTGTTACCGCTGACGAGGTTCTCAAATCTATCGATTCGAATTTTTTATTTTTACTTGCCAAAGCAATTGTAAAAAAAGAAAATGGTAAGGATTCTAAGTATGTTACGGATTCGGATATTAAAAGCGCAATCGCCAATATAGGCACGTTTAAAACGACTAATATAAAAGTCGATACAAAAAGCAAAGTTAATGTAGCGTTGCTGTTGGGTTTGTTGCTTTTTTGCTATACTGTTTTAATCGTTTCAGTGTAAAAAAAAACAGATAAAAAATAATTATTCAAAAATTTAAAAAATAAAATATCATGTGGGATAAAATCAAAACTTTTTACGTAGAACATAAACTTTATGTAAATATTGCAATTGGGGCTTTAGTTGTTTTCATTGGTTGGAAACTCTTAAAAAAGAAGTAAATGACAGCTCGTTTTACGCAAAGGAAACCCGTTTCAAGTGATTCGGGTTTTTTTGAAAAACTACAAACTCATTGGCTCTTGATAGTTGCCTGTTTGCTTGTATTTCCTTTCGTTTACCGTTGGTTTACGGGTCTGATTGCTCAAGCAAAAGCAAGCCAATACAATGCACAAACTATTGTAAGCAATGCCCAAAACGGTAAATCTAGTCCGAATATAATAGAGCAAAAGTCGTTTGATATTTTTAAAAAATATCCAAAGGTAAAACCGCCCGAAATGGATAGATATAAGGCAGTTGCTCAAAAGATTGCGATTGCTTTAGGTGAAAATGTTGAGGATAATCATTTCATACTGAACACGGATTTGTACAATGTGAATGCATGGACTGAGGACGAAGCTACTGTAGTTAAATTATTAAAAACTGTCCCTACTACTTTTCCTATAGTTGAGGATTTGTATTACAATGTGTTTACACGTTCACATAATTTAAAAACGGATTTGTATAAATACTTGTCTGCTTCGGATTTGTCTGAGGTAAAAAAGGTCTTTGCAAAGTATGGTAAAAAATGGTTATAACATAAAATAAAATAAAGATGGAAAATAAAAATTTCATACAGTATATAGATTCGGATTTTAGAGTAAAAACAAAGTACGTAGAGAAAAAATCTGATTCTACGGATGATTATTGGGGTTATGTTGTCGATGGTATTAATACGGAATTTTTGATTGTGGCTTTGTTTGTCAATAATGTGAGGGTTCAAGGTGTAGAAATATTAAACAAAGATAATGTTAACTGCTCGGCAGTTATTAATGATTTGGCGGTTATCGATTTAAATACTATTGAAAAGAATTTTTTCTTTTCGGCATTTGAAGAGGTTGTTTTGGATTATATTGCAATAGAACAAAAAGTTAGGGTTATAAATTTTCCTTATGTTCCTCCTGTAGAGCCTACAAAATATTTACATAAGTATAGTACACCTTATTTGCTAGATGTAACGCAAAAATGGACGGATTATAACCCGTATTTATGTAGGGTATTATTCAAATTCGATACTGCTGAGTTTGCAACCTCAAATCGTATTTTTGCAAATGATTCATTTAATAATGAATCGACTAGACCGTTTATAAATTATTTTAGCAATGATGTTAATCCAAATTATAGAAGTACCGTAGTTCCTTTTACAGAATTTGTACGTTTCTTTGATTGCTATGTAAAGGTAGAGCCTCAGATTGGTGCGTTTATGGAGTATAGTGCAAATGTAAAAAAGGGTGAATGTCAATTAATTATGGACGTAAGAACAAACGAAATTTATTTACAATATTTTGGTTTTGGCTTTCCAGATGCTGAAATAGCTTTGGGTGGTCGTGGAATTAAAAAATGGATGGTTAAGCCTGTTGTAGGTGGTCAAGTTCTAACAACTCCACATTTTATAGTTACAATTATGAACCAACCTTTACCGTAAAAATATGGCAAATAATACGCCAACGCCTTACAAGTGTGTTGTATTTCATAAGGATAAAAATAGACATCCTCTAATTTACGAGTTTATGAAAAGCATTTATTATTTACATAAATTGCTTGAAAAAGAAGACTTTGACTACCACTATATAAATATT
Organism: Flavobacterium sp. P1_E4; assembly: GCF_056405915.1. Taxonomy (NCBI): domain Bacteria; kingdom Pseudomonadati; phylum Bacteroidota; class Flavobacteriia; order Flavobacteriales; family Flavobacteriaceae; genus Flavobacterium; species Flavobacterium sp. P1_E4. The sequence continues at coordinate 20,729 of NZ_JBFUBE010000005.1, read as the reverse complement.
TACAATAGAAAAACTGGTGTGTATCTGTGTCGGCAATATTTTGATAAGTTTATAGTTGACAAACCCCCTTATTGAGTTATGGGGGTTTTTTTATTGGTGTTTGAGAAAATGGTTTATTATTAATTCTCTGTAGGAAATATGCGCAATGTATATTATATTTACGCACAAACTAAATAATTATTATATGAAAAAAATTACGTTTTTATTTCTTTTTGTTTCTGTATTAGGTTTTGGACAAAACAAATTAAAGGGTTATGAAGAACAAACTGTAGCGGTTTCTTTTGATCAATACGATTTAATAAAAAAGGTCAATGAATATCATCCAGATATTTTAGTTTCTAAAACTGTAACCAATAATTATACAAATGATTTAAAAAATAGGGTTCTTGTTGAGTCGAATTTGGTTTATGAAATGCCAAAGGACTGTACGGAATATGATGTTTTAATTTATCCCGATAATACAAGACTTGATTATTCGTATAACTCTAAAGATTTGGGTTTTGTTTATGGAAATGTAACCGTTTTTAATGGTCATGTTTATCGAACTTTATTTAATATAAATGGTGATAAACGACTTTCAAGGTATTATATTGATGATAAGTTGATAAATGAAATTAAAATATAAAAGTCTAAACCCCAATTAAATGGGGTTTTTTTATGGACTGTTTTTAAGAATCAAACTTTAAAGAGTAGGAAATATCAAATAAATGTTTATATCTTTGAAAAAAAATAGGAAAAAAGAGCAATTTTTTTTTAATCTGCAATGTAGTTTTTTGAACTATAATTTATATTATGTAAAATAGAATATTTAAAAAGCCTCCTAATCAATAGTATTGATTAAATGTTTTCAATTTCAAAGAAATCCAATTGTCTACCCTTTTGATTGGTTTCAAATGAAATTTTCACAAACTATACCCTTTCTGTTATTTATCTCCAATAAATATTTAAAATAAATTCAGGGCAAAAAAAAACATCGCCATATGACGATGATTTTTATATACTTTAAATAAAAATTATTTCACTTTGAAACCAACATTCCATTTGTCCCAACTCAAAACAACATCATTGGCATTAATTTTATAAACTAATTTTTCTGTACTTGATTCAGATTCAGTTTGTTTAACCGTAACTCTTAACTGATCTTCTTTAACATTATATTTATAAGCTCCCCATTGTTTAGGTTCTTTGTTAAAAATGATGACACATTCGTTTTGGTTAGGAATAACAAAAAAAGAATATTTACCAGCCGGCAATTTTGAACCTTCAATTGTAAGATCTTTATCCGTTTCGAATGTCGTAGCTTCATTGGCTCCAGCACGCCAAACTTCATTAAAAGGAACTAATTCTCCCCAAATTTTTCGCCCTCTTACCGAAGGACTTCCATAATTAATTTGAATAGTAGCTCCATTAATCATTCCAGTCGCTTTTTCAGGCGGACTCTTTGGTTTCTCTTGGGCATTTGCAAATGAAATTGCAAAAAAAGATAATAATACTAGCAATGAGATTTTTAAAATTTTCATAGTTTATTTATTTATTTAGCATTAAAATTAAATAATTGCTTTCAATATCATTCTAAGACATAGTATTTTATGAAAATTTTAACTATACAGCAATTTATAAAAATTAGTTTTTTTAGCCTTACTTTTGAAATCTATTTTTATTATTTTTACAAGCATTACTTTACAACAAGACTATGAATACAATTGCGGAAAATATTGCTGACTTTTTGAAAGAATACCCACCATTCGACAACTTGACATTTCAAGAACTATCAGCCATTGCTACAAGTATTCGAGTTTTGAATATGGAAAAGAATGAAACTTTATTCCAAATAAATGACAAACTACATGACTGTTTCTATGTAGTTGCCTCAGGAATCATTCATTTATCCGTTATCGCCGATGCTGAAGAAACCTTATTAAATAAGTGTCATGCAGGTGATGTCTTGGGATTAAGACCCTTTTTTGCTAAAAATAATTACATGATGACGGCCAAAGCCCGTGAAGAAAGTATTATTTATGCTATACCCATTGTCACTTTTAGACCTTTTGTAGCAAATAATCCAGATGTATTAAATTTTCTTTTGGAAAGTTTCGCAACAAATACTTGGAACCCAAAGGAAAAAGAAAATCTTAGAGGAAAATTAGCAAATGATAATGTTGTTTATATTGACCAAAAGTCAGAAATGCAATATTTTCAGTCGCTAACCTATAATAGAATGCCACTTACTGCAACTATCAATGATATTGCCAAAGATGTTGCCTTAAAAATGACTGAAAATAGTTCTACCAGCGTAGTCATTTGCGATGATCAATTGCCTATTGGAATAGTTACGCATACAGATATGTGTTCCAAAATTGCCACAGGACAGTTCCCTTTGACCATTACTATGAAGGCCATTATGTCTGCCCCGGTTGTAACTGTTGTTGAAAATGTCTCTTTAGCAGAAGCACAGCTTTTGATGTTAAAAAACAATGTAACCCATCTTTGTGTTACTTTGGATGGAACGGATAAATCCCCTGTGAAAGGTGTAATTTCTGAACATGACTTAATTATTGCTCAAGCCAATAATCCAGGTGTTTTAATCAAAGAAATCAAAAGATCATCAAATGCCAAGGAACTAAAACACCTTAGAGAAAGATTGACTGAATTGATTCAGAATTCAATTTATAAAAATATCCCACTTTCTAATATAAATAACATAGCCAGTGAAATAAACTCCGCTATATTAAAACGTGCCGTTGAGTTGTCTATTTTAGATTTAGGCTCCCCTCCTGCAAGATTTTCATGGTTAAGCATTGGAAGCCAGGGTAGAAAAGAGCAATTATTACTAACAGATCAAGACAGTTTATTGATATTTGAAGATGTAGCACCTGATAAATATAGAGACGTAAGAGATTATTTCTTGAAATTAGCAAAAAGAACAACTGCAACACTTGAAAAAGTCGGATATGAATTATGTCCAAATGGTCATATGGCCAGCAATATGCTTTGGTGTAAATCATTGACAGACTGGACTAAACAATATGACAGCTGGATGAATACTCCAGGTGAAAACAGCAATGATCTTAGTAGTATTTTCTTTGATTTGGAACTTGTTTTTGGAGAAAAAAAGATATTTGAAGCTATCGAAAATGTCATCCTAAAAGACTTGGATCACAACACATTATTTTTTGACTTCCTAGGAAATGACGCATTAAGAAAAAATTCTCCTCTTACTTTTTTCAAGAAATTTGTTCTGGAAGAAGAGGGACCAAATAAAAACAAATTTGACATAAAAACGAGAGCATTAATGCCCTTAATTGATGGAGCCAGACTGTTTGCCTTGCATTTTAACATAAAAGGACTAAACAGCACCTACCTGCGCTTCAAACAATTAGCAATTATTGACGCGAAAAATTCAGATATTTACTTAAATTGCGCTGAAGCATTTTTAACTTTATCAAAATTTAGAGTAAATGAAGGTTTAAAAAACGAAAATTCAGGGCAATACATTAACCTGAGCGAACTAACCAAATTAGACAAAGAAAAATTAAAGAATGCCTTAGCCCCAATGAAAGAACTAGAAGAATTAATAAAAAGTAATTTCAAACTAACGCAATTTTCATAATGATGCTAGATTGGCTTAAAAACATAAATAAAGAACACCCTGATTTTTGGAAAACTTACCTTGCTAAGTTTGAACATAAATCAAAACGATATGTTGTATTATCTACAGAAACTTCTGGACTAAATCCTGATAAGGATGTTATTTTATCCATTGGTTCTTTTGCTATTGTGAACAACAAAATTCATATTGGCGACAGCTTTGAATCTATCTTCTTACAATACAAGTATTTCCACGATAATGGTTTATCAAATGAGTTTATTTTGGAAAGCAAAATGAAAAAATTAAGTGAACCAGAAGCGATTCACGCGTTTATAGATTATATCGGCAATGCCGTTTTAATTGGGCACCATGTTGATTTTGATGTCGATATGATCAATAGTGCACTTTTAAGATTGGATTGTGGAAGATTAAAAAATGAAGCATTGGATATTGATGTAATGTATAGAAAACTAGTAGACATCAATGACAAACAGTTTTCACTTGATGAATTATCAGAAATTTTCAAATTACCCAAAAGCTATCGAAGATCTCCTTCAGAAGATGCATATTCCATTGCATTACTGTTTTTAAAATTAAAGAACAGATTGGGAATCAAATAGACTTCCACTTATTGCTGTAATGTTATTATTTTTTGAAAACGTCCATGATGTGTTATAGAAACTGGAACGATTGCATTTGAGGGAGCATCCAAAATATAAGGAATACCATTCTCTTTTTTTATATTTTCTAAAGATTTCAAAGGCTTTATTTTATTAAAAAAATCAACTTTGGAAACAGCAATAGAATAAATATAAAAATCCGTAATATAAGTTTGGGTATAAAAAACAAATCCGTCAATAGAGACCGTTCCAGAAATTTCGTCTTTATAATAACATTGTAACCTGGTTGGAAAATAACCGCTAATTCCAGTTTCACGATTATAAATCTTATATGCAGCCTCTTTTCTGCTCCATAAATTCCAAACCATGAGCTCTGGATTAGAATTATTGAGAATCAAACGTTGCTCTTGCAAAGAAAAAATTTTACCCAAAAAACCTTTCCTTTTCCAATTACTTTCTTTTCGGGCCAAATCAAGATCTACTATATCATTACCAATCATTCTTTTAACAATTCGGCCTCAATAACACCAATAGCTGATTTTACATTGACCATTTTCTCCATCGATTCATTATCAATTATAATGTCAAATTTTTCTTCAATATCTAATATTACATCAACCAAATTAGCCGAATTGATTCTCAAATCATTCACAAAATCTGTTTCTTCCGTAAGAGAATCAAATGCCTCTTGATTTTGAATATATGGTTTTACTATATTCTTTAACTGTTCTATTGTCGCTTCTCTACTCATAAAGTTATTTTATTTTGTTAAACTAACTACTAAGACTTAAGTTTACTAAGGTATATATTTTTTAAAAACAACACATCCATTTACATCTCCAAAACCAAAACTAGCTTTCAAAATAACATTTAAATCTTTTTCAAGCAGTTGCAATGGAATTCTTGACGAATCGACTATTTCTGTAATTTCTGGATGCAAATCTTCGCAATTACGATTAGGAAAAACAAAACCTTGATACAATTGCAATACACTAGCAACACTTTCAATGCTCCCCGCTGCAGATAAACAATGTCCCACAGTAGATTTTAGCGAATTAACATAAGGAAAATCCAGTCCTCCTCTATTCAAAGCTATACTCCAATTCGAAATTTCCAAACTATCCTTACTCGTAGCAGTAAGATGACCATTAATCAAATCAACATCTTTAGCCGTAATTCCTGAACTCTTCATCGCATTCTGAATACATTTTTGAACAGCCATAGGATTTGGAGCAGTTAATGTCCCCAAACCTCTTTGTCCCCCAGAATTCAAATCTCCCCCTAAAACTTCTGCATATATTCTAGCACCTCTTGCCAAGGCTGTCTCCATATCTTCCAAAACCAAAGCTCCTGCTCCACTCGCAGGCACAAACCCCGAAGCACTCGCCGACATAGGTCTCGAACCTGTTTCCGCTGAATCGTTATGTCTAAACGTACATACCCTCATAGCATCAAATCCCCCCCAAACATACGGACCAGAATCACTGGTACTTCCTGCAAGAATTCTTTTGGCCTTACCAGATTTTATACGATCATAAGCCATAATGATACTTTCGGTTCCAGTCGTACAAGCTGATGAATTGGTTGTAACTTGATTACCCAAACCCAATTTCCCCGCTAAATAAGCACTTATTCCGCTATTCATTGTTTGAATTACAGTGGTACTTCCCAAGCTTCTTCCTTTTAAATCATCAATTTTATAAATACTCTCTCGAAGTTTGTCGATTCCCGAAGTACCTGTTCCAAAAATAGTTCCGCTATCCCAATCAGGATCTTCCTGTATTTCCGTTGATAAACCAGCATCTTTCCAAGCATCAATTCCTGCAATAACACCGTACAAAATCCCAGTTGCATTAAAATTTTTGAGTTCCAATTCCGTGAAATATTGTAATGCCAATTCCGTTGAAACATCAGGCATTCCAGCAATTTGACAAGAAAACTTCAATCTTTCCAATTCCTCAAAATGTCTTATTCCGGAAATTCCATTTTTTATCGAATGCTTAAATACATCAAGGCCCACTCCATTTGGAGCAACTACACCAAGACCCGTTATAACAACTCGATTTTTCATTTTAAATTACAATTTCAAACGATCATACCGGCAATTATTCCACTACAAACTATTTCTCCTTTATCATTTTGCATACTGACTTTGCATTTTAATTTCCCAAACCTAAAATAGATTTTTTCTGAAATCACCTTTACTTTTTCATTCGGAAAAACAGGTTTTAAAAAATCAATATTAGTTGATGTTAAGCCGATTAGCGATATTGAACTTACATTTTCATTTAATATAAATATACCCAAACAAACCAAACCAATCTGAGCCATAACCTCTGTTAAAATAACTCCTGGAGTAACTGGATTTCCTTTAAAATGACCTTTGTAAAAATCCAGATTTTCATCAAAAGTATATTCGCCCTCTACCCCTTCTTCATCTATTCTAATTATTTTGTCAACAAACAAAAACGGTTTAGAATAAGGCAATTTTGAAATTATATCTATTTTTTCCATATCCTATTTAGCACCCTAAAACTGCAATAATACTTTTTGAGCCGAAAATCCGGGTCCAAAACTCAACATCAAGCCCTTAGAGCCTTTTTTTGGTTTTTTATCCATAAATCGCTCTAAAACATATAACACGGTTGCACTTGACATATTTCCGTAAAGTTTTAAAACAGCTTTTGTGTCATCAATATTTTTATCATAACCTAAAAAGAGATCTTCAACAATTTGAACGATTTTTTTTCCTCCTGGATGAAAAATCAAATGATCAATATCTCCTATTTCCAAACTATTCTTTTCTAGAAAAGGATGAATAATATCTCCAAAATGAGACGATATCGTTTCAGGAACCTCAATATCCAAAACCATTTGCAATCCCGAATTCGTTAGCTTGAAACCCATCATATGAATATTATCAAAAAAATGATACATTTCTTCGGCTAAAATCTCAGGCCCTTCCTCTTCCTCTACTGACGAAAGCAAAACACAGGCCGCACCATCACCAAAAATTGCCGCACTAACAATGTTAGGCATTGAAAAATCTTCCAATTGAAACGTTGCTGTCGGACTTTCTATAGCAATAACAGCTGCTCTTTTACCTGGATTTGCCTGAAGAAAGTTCTTGGCATATATAATCCCCGAAATTCCCGCCGCACAACCCATTTCAGTCACAGGCAACCTCACAATATCTTGCCTCAATTTCAAACTATTAATCAAATAAGCGTCCAAAGAAGGAATCATAATCCCTGTACAGCTCACGGTGATAATATAATCCAAATCCTCAGGCAACCATTGGGCTTTTTTCAATGCCTTATCCAAGACTTTTTCACCCAAATCGATTACTTCCCGAACATAAATATCATTCTTCTCTTCAAAGGAGGTGTTTTCAAAAACCCCAATCGGATCCATTATCGAATACCGCTTATCAACTCCTGCCCCTTCAAATATTTTTTTTACTTTTTTAACAAAACGCTCTTCTTGACCTTCCAACCAAATATCCAAAAAAGGAAGAATCTCCTCTGTAGTTCTTGAAAACTTCGGCAATTGCTTGGCAACACATTTTATTTTTACGCTCATTTATCTTCTTTAGTAAGTCAATTTAAACTTTAATTCATTTATTAATTTTGGAGCAGAAACATATGGCATTTTGAGCAATATCCTCCCGCTTTCCGTTACAATCTTATAAGCCGAACCCCGGCTTATAAGGATTTTCGCTACAATCGGGGCTAAAGAGAGATATTTTACTTTTTTGACATCATTAAAAGAACTCATTTCTCCACAATCCATTGATATCTAAAAGCCCATTTCCATTGAATACTGTATTTTTTAAATCTTAAATTTTCCGAAAATGCAATCAGCTCTTCTTTTTTAAAACCCCTCAATATTGAAGTCAAACCATCTTCTCGTGACATTTTATTCATACGAAAAACAAAACAAAGCGCTTGAAATAATCGATACGCCAAAGAATTGCGATGCAAATCATTAACAACAAAACCCAATTTTGAATTTTTATTAAACAACGCTAGCAATTCAATAATTTCATCATTTTTAAAATGATGTAAAGTCAAAGTACAAAGCACAATATCATAATTTAACTCACTAAAAGATTCACTAAATATATCTTCGCATCTATACTTAATATTTGGATAGTTCACAGATAGATTAATTGCATAGTTTACGGTAAAATTATTAGCATCAACCCCAATCAATTCCAAATTTAAATTATTCTGCAAACCAAAATCAGCCAATTTTCGCAGCATATCTCCGTTTCCACACCCAACATCTACAATCTTGATCGGACTTAAATAGGATTCTTTTTTTAGTAATTTCTCAACTCCTTTCAAAGTCAATTGATTCCCTCCTAAAAGCCGATTTATTTGTGCAATTTTATCCAATGCTACTTTTAAAGCATCACCCTCCAACGCAAAATCATCCATTATTTCAGGATTATTCGTTCTATGTTGTGTATTTACAAGCATTATTTTTAATTATTTCGAATTAAATTCAATTGCTTTTACTATTGCTATTTTATCATTGTATAACAATTGGTTTTCCGTGAGTCCGCTTAATTATAATCGGCATTAAAAATGGGAATTTAATCATTATTTCCATCAAAACAGCAGAAAGTTTTGTTTTTTGCAGTATAAATGCCAAAATACGTCCAATTCTTAATCTTTTTTTAAAATTAGCATTCCATTCTGCAATATACTTTTTCTCTAGTTCGTCTCTGGATTTTATTTTTTTTGCATAAAAATCACCTATTAATTCAGAAGCAATTTTGGCACTATGAATTGCCATCGCCATACCATTACCACATAAAGGATGAATTAAACCCGCGGTATCACCAATCATCAAAATATGATTTTCCACGGTTGCCTTTTTATCAAATGAAATCTGACTGATTGTTAACGGAGCCTCAAAAAGCATTTTACTTGAATTAAAAATCAGTTTTAAATATGGATTCTTAATAACAATCTGATTTTGAAAGTCCTCAATACTTTTATATTTTTTAAAAGATTCATAACTCACCAAATAACAGATATTAATAACATTGTTTTCTACTTTTGAAACCCCACAATAACCTCCTTCAAAATTATGCAAACCCACTACATCATTAGAGAATTCACCCGAATAATGAGCTTTCACAGCTAGCCAGTGCGATTTTTCTTGAATAAATCCTCTTTTTAATTTCTGATCGATATTGGATCGTTTACCAAAAGCTCCTATAACAATTTCAGAAGTAACAATTCTATTGTTTAAAGTCGAAACAGAAAAAAAATCATTATCAAAAACAATATTATCAACGTTGTCCTGTATTATTTCACAACCATTCTCGATGGCTTTTTTGCATAAAAAAGCATCCAAAGCAAATCTACTTACACCAAATCCACCAAGCGGTAAATCACATTTAATTATTTTTCCTTCAGAGGTTGAAAAATCTAGTTTTGAGATATGAGTTTGGTTTAACTCTGATAAATTTATCGAAAGCCAATTCAGATAAGGCAGAATTTCATTTGAAATATATTCACCACAAACTTTATGCTTTGGATATTCATTTTTTTCTATTACAATAACCTTTAAACCAATTTTAGACAAATGTATGGCCGCTGTTAGTCCAGCCAACCCTCCTCCAACAATTGTAACCGTTTTAGTAGCATTCATAGAAAAGTTAATTTTAAAAGATTGGTTTTCAAAACTAAGGTGAAAATACACAAATGTTACATAAAAACCGAATTCAAAGGTATTTTTGAAAGAAAATTACAAGCTTAAAAAATTAAAATTTTGGAACTTGTTTTTTGATTTTTCAAGCCCTATATTTGCTTTCGAATAAAAAAACCTATGGAACAATTTGTAGTATCGGCTCGTAAATACCGCCCCCAAACATTTAAAGATGTGGTGGGACAAAAAGCGATTACCAACACATTACTCAACGCCATAGAAAACAACCATTTAGCTTCAGCCCTTTTATTCACTGGACCTCGTGGTGTTGGAAAAACAACTTGTGCTCGTATTTTGGCTCGAAAAATAAATCAGCCAGGTTACGATGATCCCAATGAAGATTTTGCTTTTAATGTCTTCGAATTGGATGCCGCTTCCAACAATTCTGTTGATGATATCCGAAATTTGATAGATCAAGTTCGTATTCCTCCACAAACCGGACAATACAAGGTCTATATCATTGACGAGGTACATATGTTATCTTCGGCCGCTTTTAATGCTTTCCTGAAAACATTGGAAGAACCGCCAAAACACGCCATTTTTATATTGGCAACCACCGAAAAACATAAAATTATTCCAACGATTTTATCGCGTTGCCAGATATTTGATTTCAAAAGAATTACCGTAAAAGACGCCAAAGAACATCTTGCCGAAGTAGCCACTAGTCAATCTGTAGCTTTCGAGGATGATGCTCTTCATATTATTGCGCAAAAAGCAGATGGTGCCATGCGTGATGCTTTGTCTATTTTTGATAGGGTAGTTTCTTTTTGTGGAAATAATTTAACACGTCAGGCCGTTACCGAAAATTTAAACGTTTTAGATTACGAAACCTACATTAATGTTACCGACTTAATTCTGGAAAATAAAATCCCTGATTTATTAATGGCATTCAATGACATTCTATCAAAAGGTTTTGACAGTCATCATTTTGTTTCGGGATTAGCCACTCATTTTAGAGATTTATTAGTAAGCAAAACGCCTGCAACACTTGTATTACTTGAGGTTGGAGAACAAGCTCAAAAAATGTATGGAATTCAAGCGCAAAAATGCAGTCAGGATTTTTTATTAAAAGGAATCGAAATTGCCAATGATTGTGATTTAAAATACAAAGCCAGCCAGAATCAACGACTACTTGTTGAACTTTGCTTAATGCAACTTGCCTCCATCACTTATGATGGAGAAAAAAAAAAGTTGAACAATTTATAATTCCACCTACTTATTTCAGAAGAACAGATTATTCCATAGTTGAAGTTTCTAAAAAAGAAACCAACGAAACTAGTAGCCCTAATAGCAATATTAACAATAATATAGAAAAGGCTGAAATTACCAAACCAATTGTTGTTACTGAAGAAAAACCACAAACTTCAAGTCCTGTAACATCAAGCATACTAAGTAACGAAGCTAAGTTTTCTGCCTTATCACTTTCTAGCATTAGAGCTAAAAAATCTTTGGAAGAAAATTTAAAAGGATTTGTCAAAGAAGACAATACTGTTTTACCTTCAGAAACTTTTACCGAAACCGAAATGCTTTTGCAATGGACAAAGTATGCTCAGCGTCTAGGTGAAAAAGGATACAAAATAATGGAATCCTTATTACTGATCAATGATCCAAAATTAGACGGCACCAGCATCACTTTTGAACTTCCAAATGAGGGTTCTAAATTAGACTTCGAAAGTGAAATGATTGGTCTTTTAAGACATTTGCGTGGACATTTGCATAATCACGACATCACTATCGAAGTAAATGTCAATGAAAGCATCGAAATAAGAAGAAACTTTACTGACCAAGATCGTTACAACAGACTTTTAGAAATCAATCCAAATATCGAATTACTGAGAACTACTTTTGGCTTGGATTTAGACGCTTAAATAATTCATCCTTGCAACTCTTTATTCTAGTAAATGAGTTTTTAATATCATAAATTGTTATTTTTATACCAATTGATAACGAACTATAACGTTATTTTTAACTTTACTAACAATTAAAAAAACTAGAATGGAGAATAAACCAGCAAATCCAGCTCCTTTAGGCCTTTTGGGCTTTGGAATGACCACAATTTTATTGAACATCCACAATTTGGGTTTTTTCCCAGTAAGTGCCGTTATCATATCTATGGGCATTTTTTATGGTGGATTGGCTCAAATAATAGCCGGTATATTGTCATACAAAAACGGAAAAACATTCGCAGGGACTGCTTTTACTTCCTATGGTTTCTTTTGGTTTACTTTGGTTGGAATTTGGCTTTTTCCAAATACTGGATTTGAAATGGCTGGAACAACTCCTGCACCATTTTTCGGATGTTATTTAACTCTTTGGGGAATTTTTACCGCTTTTATGTGGTGGGGAACTTGGGGCGGCAGCAAAGTACAGCAATTTGTCTTTTTATCATTAACTATTTTGTTTTTCGTTTTGGCTATTGAAAAATTTAGTGGAATCGAATCTTTAGCTCCTGTAGCGGGTGCAATTGGAGTAATTTGCGGAAGCAGTGCTTTTTATTTAGCAGTAGCCGAACTCTTGGAAGAAACAAAAAACAAAAGAGTTTTACCTTACTAATATTAAAACCCTAATTATACTAAAAGCAAAAGGCACAAAACAATATCTGTTTTGTGCCTTTTGCTTTTAATACGTTTTATTTTCTTTGGTATAAAACCTAAAAAACATCAATATCCAAATTCCAATCCAACTCACTACTGTACCATAATTGCCCTTGAGAAACCAGTAAAGGACAATCAAAATTATTGGTATATAATGCTCCAGTCCCTAATCCTTGTGGCATCGAATTATTGAGTAAAAAAGTCCATTGAGCGATGGCATTCAATCCAATATTACTCTCTAAAGCCGAAGTAATCCACCACCCGATATTATGCTTTTCGGCTAAGGAAATCCATTCTTGAGTACCTCGAAATCCACCCACAAAACTAGGCTTCAAAATGATGTATTGCGGTTTTATTTTGAGTAACAATTCTTCTTTTTCGGCAGCTGTAAACACTCCGATTAGCTCTTCATCCAATGCAATAGGAAAAGGAGTCTTTTTACACAGCTCTGCCATACTGTCAGTGTTGCTTTTTTGTATCGGCTGCTCAATACTATGTAACTCAAATTCAGATAATTGATTTAATTTACCTAAAGCTTCGTTTAAATCAAAAGCCCCGTTTGCATCAACTCGTATTTCGACTTGTTCACGAGTAAAATGCTGTCTGATAAACCGCAATAATTGCAGTTCTTTATCAAAATCTATAGCTCCTATTTTGAGTTTAATACATCGAAATCCATCTGCTAATTTTTCTTCGATTTGTTGCTTCATAAAAGCCTCTTCTCCCATCCAAACTAACCCATTTATTTGGATTGATTTTGTACCATTTGTGAAGCTTGAAGGAAAAAGAAAAAAAGGAGTTTCACTAGCCAAAGACAGGAACGCCATTTCGACTCCAAACTGTATTGAAGGAAACTCTAATAAAGCATCCCAAAGTTGGTCTTTCCCAAGATGAATATTAGCACAAGTCCATTGTAGTTTTTCTTCATAATCGGGACGATCATCAATACTCAAACCTCTCAAGATTCCGCACTCGCCTATTCCCTTTTTACCGTTTTGTTCCAGAATGATAAACCAAGTCTCTTTTTCGGTCATCACACCACGGGAAGTTCCAGACGGTCGTTTGAAGTTTAAAATGTATTTATGGTAAGATGCAAACATATTTTAGAGTTTAAGAATACTGATACTAATTGTCGTAAACAAAGCCTGTTCACTACAAACTAAATTCCACCTACTAACTACTACTCTTTAATCAATTTCAGCACTTTTTCAAAATCCTGGTTCTGAATTCCGGCTTTTTGGAAAGCCAAAATATCCTGTTCGGTTTTTTGAGTCCAACTCAAGCTGTCTGTTACGTTTTGATTTTGGTATTTCTTATAGATTTTTTTGGCTTCTTTGTAATTATCATTCAGCAAATACGCATGAGCTAAATTTAATTGAATTAATAACTCCGTACTATCAAGTTTTTCACCGTCTTTCAGGTATCTTAAAGCTTTTCCGTATTGTTTGGTCAAAAGATAACTACTCCCAATTGCATTATAATCCAGAACTGTAGCTTTACCATCATTTATAATTACCCCTAATTTCTCAATTGCATCACCATATTTGCCCTTTTTTATTAAAAGTGATGCTTCTTTACGCAAATCGGCATAAACAGCGGTAGAAGTGCTCGTTTCGCCAAAACAATTATCTCCAGCATCTTTAAAAACTTTGGACCGTTCCATCGATAATAATTTTTGAAACTCTTGGTATTTGTACTTAGTTTGAATTTTGTCTAATACACAAACACAAAAATTATCCGAGTTAGTCATTTTTTGCGCCAAATTGGAGGTTTTGCATTGATCAATAATTGCTTTTCTGTTATCCACACTCCATCCGCGGCTTAATTTTTTATCGACCCAAGGCACAACTTCCAAAATGATTTTTTGCTTCATTATCCAGTTTTTGCTTTCAAAACCAAACCACAAAGCGGATGAATTCCCATTCAAACAGCTTGATTTATCAACAGAAAGACGTTTAGCATCTTTGCTCACAGGTTCGTCCTGAATCAAACAGGATTCGAGTGTTTTGCCTGAATCTTTGTACTCTGTTGCCAATTTATCGGTAGAAAAAATGGCATACGTACATTTATCGTCACCAGAAATTTTTGACAAGACAAAAACGGCTCCAGCAGAACCCTGACTGATTCCAGTTGGATCGGGAATTGATTTTAAGACAGAAACCAAACTGCTTGCCAGTTGCTGATTTTCGTCCAAAAGCGTGATTCTATATACGATTTCGGTAGTACCGAGTGGTAAATCTTCGGTTTTGATAATAATTCGATCTCTTGCCGAAACGTTTATTTCTTTGGTTGTGGATCTATCTTTATCCCAATAACCGTCTTGTTGCGAGAAAGCATTGATGGTGATTTGAAGTGTAATAAATAATAGAAAATATTTTTTCTTCATTATGAAAATATTGATCTTTCTTTAAAATAAAAGATATTAAAAAAGGGATTTCCTAGCCCTGATGGAAACGACATCCTTTTGTGCCGGGGTTCGGCACAAAAGATATAGTGGACAGCAGGAAATAGCTCCAAATTATAATTCGATGAAACTGCCAATTTCTAGTAACATCAAGTCTTTTCCTTTGTCAAAGAATTTCTTGATGGCTACCTCGTGATTGATTTCGATATATCCGAATGTATCGTAATGATAACCTAGAATTTTATCGCATTCGATAAAATCAGAGGCAATTATGGCATCATCCACATCCATGGTGAAATTATCGCCTACAGGCAAAATAGCTAAATCGAGCTTTGTTCGCATCGGAATGAGTTTCATGTCCATCGTAAGGGCAGTGTCTCCAGCAATATAGATATTTTTGTGTTCGCCCTCGATTACAAAACCTCCAGGGTTTCCACCGTAGCTTCCGTCAGGAAAAGAACTAGAGTGAATGGCGTTTACATATTTTAGTTTTCCAAAATCAAAATTCCAGCTTCCACCGTGATTCATAGGATGTGATTGAAACCCTTTTTTACCATAATATCCTGCGATTTCAGCATTGGAAACAATTACTGCATTGGTACGTTTAGCAATGGCTTCAACATCCAAAATATGATCTCCGTGAGCGTGAGTCAATAGAATAAAATCAGCCTTTAGACTGTTGATATCAATATGTGCTGCTTTTGGATTTGCCGAAATATAAGGATCCACAAGAATGTGCTTGCCACCAACTTCAATTCCTAAAGAAGCATGACCGTAGAAAGTTATTTTCATTTTAGTATATGTTTAAAATTAAAAATCGAGAAATATAAAAGGAATTACCTTCCTCCCAAGAAAACATTTACAATGATGTCTGAAATTAAAGAAATCATACATAAAGATAATAATATCGAAAGCAAAAAGGTACTCAATGCCACTTTCTTTAATTCTGGATCAAGTAGTTTTGGATCTTGGTTTTTAGAAACCGTGATTAAATGTTTTGTCAACGGAATATATGCTAATAAAAACAAATATTGATCAAAACGGAAATCTTCCAAAATAGCAAAAACAACTACTGAAACCATTGCGGTAACGATTAGAAAATAATGGTATTTTTTGGCTGCATCGGCACCCATTTTGACCACCATAGTATTCTTTCCAGATTTGGCATCCGAAGCTTGATCACGCATATTGTTTAAATTCAGAACTCCTACACTTAATAATCCAATTGCCATAGCTGGCAAAATAAGTACCAAATCTAATTGTTTTGAATACAAGAAATTAACTCCCAAAGTACTTACTAAACCAAAAAACACAAAGACAAAAATATCGCCATATCCACGATATCCATATGCTGAAGTCCCTACTGTATAACGAATCGCAGAAGCTATGGCCAAAATTCCCAATACTAAATAAAATAAGGAATAAACAAGATTGGTTTCACCAAAAGCAACATAAATCAAGAATATTGCCGAAAACAATGTAAGCACTGAGGTTATTACCAAGGCACTTTTCATTGCTTCCGGAGTGATTACACCACTTTGAATAGCGCGTTTTGGTCCTATTCTGTCTTCATTATCTGTTCCTTTAACTCCATCTCCATAATCATTTGCAAAATTAGAAAGTACTTGTAAACCTAAAGTTGTCAATAAGGCAAAAGCAAATATTTCCCAATTGAAAACTTCTGTTGGTGTAAGTACATTCTCGGTAGGGTTTGCCAATGCATACATACTTCCTACTATAATTCCAGAAACTGATAATGGTAATGTTCTTAATCTTGCTGCTTCAATCCAGTGTTTCATATTTTTTGTTTAAAGTTTAAAGTCTCATATTTTCAAGCTTCAAACATGAAACCTGAAACTTGAAACTATTTTTTACATCCAATTACTATCGGAAGTTTCCATTTCGTACAACCAAAGATTGACGTATTGCTTAATAGCTGTAAAATTACCCAATTGAAAACTAATATTCCCTCCTGCGGTATGCAAAGTTAAAGATCCTATATTGATATTTTTATGCCAAAACAGTTGAGAAGTTGTAATCGCTTGAATTTTACTTGGTAAAATAATTTTATTAGTAACATCCCAAGCTCCACTTTGCAGGATTATGAAGTCATTATTTATATACAGTCGGTTATTTTTAAATATATAAAATTGAATAATTCCAGCAAAAATAACATACAACAATACCAAATAATCACTCATGGGCAGTTGTTCCGTTATCAAATCTCTAATAAAATAGAAACCTAATAATGGTAATCCAATTGTTAAAAAAACAGAAAATCCGAGTTTTCTAAAATTAGGCTTTAACATTACTCCCTTTTCAGGAATTTTTTGAAATAACAGCTTCAGAATCCCCTCTTTTTCCAATTCGTTACAACCTGGAATTTCGATAAGCTGTTTGTTACCTTCCTGCTCTCCGCCAGTTGCCTGTTTTATCTTTAGCTGTAAAACATTCATTTTCTTTTGGAAAAAATTCTGGATAATACTTGTAATTTGAACTTTTTCAGGCTTTATAATGGTACTTTTAGTATTCAATAAACCATAAGACAGTAACAAAGAGCCTTTTTGTCTCGCAATTTTATAATCAAAGTAAGTAAAAATAGTTCTTACCAAATTAATGACAATTACCGTCAAAAAGAAAACAATAAATAATGTTAAAAATGCTGTCACAATCTGACTTCTGTCTACGTAATCCTCAATATTTTGATCATGTAAAACATCTTTTCCTGTAATTTGTTTGATATGATCATAAAGAGAAATAAAAAAAGCCAACAAGACAAAAAAACTTTTTACATAATTTGAGGTAATTCCAATTTTCAATAAACTCAAAAAACTGATCTTTATAAACGGAATTTCAGCATCACTTCTTTTCTCAATTGAAATTTCACCTGAAGCTGTGCTGTCATCATGAAAAACTAAAGCCTTTTTGCTTTCATTTTCCAATAACCGAGCTTTTAAGTCCAATGCCAAAGCGTGCGAAATTGCCTTGATACTTCCCTCTTTTTTATTAGAACCTGCAGTATCGACTACCAATTCATAAACACCTACCAATCTTTGGATTAAAGACTGATTGATATTTACTTGCTGAATTTTATAAAGTTGGATAGTTGTTATAGTTTTATTTAAAATACCCTCAGTTATAATAAACTCATTATTTTCGTGATCGATATAAAATGTGAAGTTCAAGTATCTTAAATAGGATATAATTCCCATAATAGAAAAAAAAGCCAAAACAATTAACACCCCTATTAATACATTTAATTTATCAAACTCATTAAATTTAAGAATACAAATTACCAATAAAGGCCAAAATGCTTTTGCATAACCCTGAACAGAATAAATGAACATTACAAAAATCCCCACAATGGACTGTCGCTGAGGCTTACTGAAATCCTCCTCCATCACAATTGTTTTTGAATTTTACCCATCAAAAGCTGTTTGATGTTTTCGGCCTGTTCTTTGGCAATTCCAGGAATTTCAATATCACTGGAGCTACCACCAGCGGTAAAAATTTCTATTTTGGCCAAACCAAAAACTCGGGACAATAACCCTTCATGTAAAGCTACATGTTGTACTCTGTTATATGGAATTACAAGAGTATTCGTCGCAATTATGCCATGTCTGAACAACACATCATGATTACGAAATGCAAAACCTTTTTTCTTGAAACCTAATCTGCAAAAGAAAAGCACAAGAAACAACAAAACAACATAAGCTATACTCATTTCCGAAATAAACACAGTTAGTTTCTCATTAAAACACAATGCAAGACCTAAACCAATTCCAGTAATCAAAAAGAAAAACGATAGGCTTATCAAAATAACTTTCCAATAATTGGGATGCAAAACAGAGAATTCAACTTCTTCATATTTTGGAAGCTGTGTAGTATCAATTTTTTCGTTTATAAAATCTTCCATTTTTATTTTTTGATTATAAACTTAAGGTTTCAAGATATTAAACTTGAAACCTTAAACTTTTATGCTCTTAAGCCTTTTTATGGCAACCATTTTTTCTCAAAATTCGGTTTACGCTTTTCAAGAAATGCATTTCTACCTTCTTTAGCCTCTTCGGTCATATAAGCCAATCTTGTTGCTTCACCTGCAAACACTTGTTGTCCCACCATACCATCATCTGTAAGATTCATGGCAAATTTCAACATTTTTATAGCCATAGGAGATTTACCTAAAACTTCTTGGGCCCATTGGTAAGCAGTGTCTTCTAACTCCGCGTGCGGAATAACGGCATTAACCATACCCATTTCAAAAGCCTCTTGAGCAGAATAATTACGTCCCAAAAAGAAAATTTCACGGGCTTTTTTTTGTCCAACCATTTTAGCAAGATAGGCAGAACCATATCCACCGTCAAAACTTGTTACATCTGCATCGGTTTGTTTAAAAATAGCATGTTCTTTACTCGCTAAAGTCATATCGCAAACCACATGCAAACTGTGTCCTCCGCCAACGGCCCAACCAGGAACTACAGCGATAACAACTTTTGGCATAAAACGGATTAAGCGCTGAACCTCAAGAATATTCAAACGATGCTGTCCATCATCCCCCACATAACCTTGATGTCCACGGGCATTTTGATCTCCTCCACTGCAAAAAGAATACACACCATCCTTAGAAGATGGCCCTTCTGCAGAAAGCAAAACCACGCCTATAGAAGTATCTTCTTGCGCATCATAAAAAGCTTGGTATAATTCAGATGTTGTTTTTGGTCTAAACGCATTGCGCACATCAGGTCTGTTAAATGCGATTCTAGCAACACCATTACATTTTTTATAGGTTATATCTTCAAATTCTTTGGCGGTAATCCAATCCATTCTATTAACTTTTAAATTATTTTACTGTAAAAATAAACCATTTTTTTACATTTTTAAAGCATAAAATATTTTAAAACTACATTACAGCCAATAAATAAAATTCAAAATAAGCATACTTACCAATTAATTCAAGAAATTTGGGCGAGACCCCATTTTTAGAAAGAGCCAAATCTACTTTGCGGTTATACGGCACTTTTCAAAAATACGGTCGGGCTATTCGCGCTACTTCGGTAGCTTGCTTCTATCCCTCTCACACACATAACAACTTTAATAATAACAGCAGCTTATCTTTTCATAAATCATTGCAATTTTACATCTACAAAAGATGTTATTTTAACCTAAAAATCATAAAAAAAAAGAAATATAGACAATACAAGATATTATTTTTTATGATTTTTCTGAAATCTATTAACTATTTTCTGAAAATTTAGATTATCCAATCATTTTCTTAATTCTCACGCTTCAGGCTTTAAAAACTTTAACATTCTGCTTAATACCATAACTTTTAATTACAAGTCAATCTTAAACTATTTTGATAACAGAAGTACAAATGCTTCTGCCGAATCTTTCAATGCAAAAATAAAAGCTTTTAGAAGTCAATTTAGAGGAGTGAGAAATATAGATTTTTTCTTGTTCAGATTATCTAATCTTTTTGCATAATCCCCAACTTTTGCACCTGATCCTTTATTTTTACAAAATCTGTTCTTTTAAAACCATTGTAAAACAAAAAACCCCGTTTCTTTCGAAACGGGGTTTTGTAAAAAAAGGCAGCGACATACTCTCCCACATAACTGCAGTACCATCTGCGCAGGCGGGCTTAACTACTCTGTTCGGGATGGGAAGAGGTGAGCCCCGCCGCAATAACCACCTTAAGTCGTTACAATTGCTTTGGGCAATCATTTGCAAGTCGTAATTAACTTCGTTCTGTTCGGCTAAAGCCTCGGATCAGAATTTCGAACTCGTAATTGCAATAA